>NZ_RZSR01000114.1:0-9437 GCF_004023265.1 Mesorhizobium sp. M1A.F.Ca.IN.020.06.1.1 | reverse complement strand
CCACACCAGCATCCGCTCAACCGCCCGCTGTCGATCGGCTGGCTCGATGCCTTTGTTTCCGGGCCGACGGAAGCCGCCGAATATGCGCGGATGAAGGCACAGGCAGCAGCCGTCCTCGGCGAGCCGACCGAAACCGAACACGCCTTCGCCTCCTCCCCGGATGATCTCTACTGGTGCTTTCGTCGACTGCAGGCCTTCGAGGCCTGGCAGGTGCATGGCGGCTGGATTTCGGCAGGCGATCACGGACTCGGTCCGGGTGTCGACGAGCGTTTCGGCTTCGGCCGCACGATCGATGCAAAGACGGTCGAAGCCGAAACGGCGCGTCGGGCAGCCTTCCGTTCCGAGTTCGGCAAGCTGCTCGGCAACGACGGCTTTCTTGTTCTGCCGACGGTGCCGGGCGCAGCGCCACTGAAGACCAGCACGCCGGAGCAGTTCCAGGCCTATCGCGAAAGGGCGCTGCATCTTTTGTGCCTGGCCGGGTTGTCGGGCTTCCCGCAGATCACCTTGCCGCTCGGTTCCGTCGACGGCGCGCCCTTCGGCCTGTCGCTGCTCGGCCCTTTCGGCAGCGACGTCGCCCTGATAGGGCTCGGCCGCACGATTCTGGATGCGGCCCGAAAGGTCTGATCATGGATACATTGACCCGCATGCGCGCCTTCATCGACGTGGTCGAGGCCGAAGGCTTCTCGGCCGCCGCGCGCAAGATCGGCCGTTCCAAGGCGCTGCTGTCGAAATATGTGCGCGAGCTGGAGGACGAACTCGGCGCGCTGTTGTTGAACCGTACCACGCGGCAGTTCTCGCTGACCGAAGCCGGTCACACCTATTATCAGCGCGCCTCCGAAATCGTGCGCGAGGTCGACAGCCTGGCCGATGCCGTGCGCGAATCTTCCGGCGACGTGCGCGGCCGCATCAAGCTCTCGGCTGCGCGCACCTTCGCCGACGCGCCGATTGGCCAGTCGCTGATCGATTTTGCCAAGCAACATCCGGACATCGTTCTCGACATCCATCTCGACGACCGCTTCGTCGATCTGGTCGAGGAAGGCTTCGATGTCGCCGTGCGCATTTCGCGGCTGGAGAACTCGTCGCTGATCGCGCGGCGCCTCGGGCCGTTTTCGATCAAGCTCTGCGCGTCGCCGGACCTGCTCGCAAAGCATGGCACCCCGACCCGCCCGCAGGATCTTTCCAACATGCCCTGCATCGTCGACACCAACGGCCGCTCTTTAGCCAACTGGCGCTTCAAGGGAGACGGCGAGGATTCGGTGAGCGTCACCGTGTCGGGGCCGATCGAGGTCAACAGTCCGATGGCGGCGAGAGCAGCCGCCGTGTCGGGCCTGGGCTTCACCATCCTGCCGGATTTCATCGCTGCGCCCGAAGTCGCGTCGGGCAAGCTGGTGACGGTGCTCGACGACCGCATCCTCTCGGGCAGTGGCATCTTCGCGGTCTATCCGCATCGCCGCTATTTGCCCGCCAAGGTCCGTGTCTTCGTCGATTTCCTGGTGCACTGGTTCAGGACGCGCGACGCTGCGTGAAGCACGTCCCCCGAAGGTGGGAACCGTTTTCGGCACAAGGACATGCGCAGAATCAGAGCCTGAAAGCGCATCGGGCGAATCTGGAAAGAGCACGACGCTCTCCGAGAGCGCGTCCCAATTTCGCCCCCTTTCTGTTAACTCTCGGAGCCCACTCCCAAAGTCGATGGAATCGCGGCCCGGAATGCACCTGAAACGGCAAGCAACCATACTGGCTTCGGCAATTGCGGCCACCTTTGCCGCGGTAGAGCCCGCCCAGGTGCACCCGCACGTCTTCGCCGAGGCTCGCCTCGACGTCATCCTCAGCGCGGATCACCAAAGTGTGACGGCGCTGCGCCACCTTTGGCGCTTCGACGATCTGTTTTCGAGTACAGTGATGATGGAGTTCGACAAGAACTCCGATCTGAAGCTTGACGACAAAGAGCTCAAGGAAGTGGCCGACACCGTCCATTCCTCGCTGGCCGAGTTCAACTATTTCCAGCTGGTCACGCAGGACGGCAAGGACGTGCCCATGGTCCCTCCGCCGCATCTGATGGCGAGCTTCGACAACGACCAGCTGATCATTCTGTTCGAGTCGCAGCCGAAGACGCCGATCAAGCTCGCCGGCAAGATCGACATCGGCGTCTACGATCCGACCTTCTACACGGCGATCGACTTCACCGACGACGCCAACCTCACCGTTGAGGGATTGCCCGCGAATTGCACCAAGAAGGTGATCCGTCCCGATCCGGACGAAGCGATCAAGGAAAACCAGAAGACCCTGACGGAAGCCTTCTTCAACGATCCGACAGGCACCGACATGAGCAAGATCTTCGCCACCAAGCTCGAACTGAACTGTCCGCCGGAAGGATAATCGGTGATGAAACCGTCGCTGCGCTTGGCGCTCGGCCTCGCGGCCGCCACCTTGGTCATGACGCATTTACCTGGCGTCGCCCATGCCCAGAGCTCGCTCGGCATCGGCACCAATGACGGCATGGCGCCGAGCACGACCGGTCCGTTCGCCCATATCCTGATGTGGATCAATCTCAGGCAGCAGGAATTCTACCATTCGCTGGCGGCCGCGATGAAAGCCATGCGCCAGGACGGCAGCAAGCTCTGGCTTCTGGTCGGCCTGTCCTTCGCCTACGGCATTTTCCACGCCGCCGGGCCCGGCCACGGCAAGGCGGTGATTTCGTCCTACATGGTCGCCAACGAAGTGGCGCTGAAGCGCGGGATCATGCTGTCCTTCGTCTCGGCGCTGCTGCAGGGGCTGACCGCGGTCGTCGTCATGATGCTTGCCTATTTCGTGCTGCGCGGCACGGCGGTGTCGATGACCGACGCGGCATGGTTTCTTGAGATCTCCAGTTATGTGCTGGTGACGCTGTTCGGCGCCTGGCTACTGTGGCGCAAGGCGGGCCCGGCCATTCTTCGGCGGTTCGGCGCCGGTCCGGCCTACAGCCTGTCGGCGGCCCATGCCGGCCACTCGCGTGGCGGGCACTCGCATGCTCACGCGCATGCCCATGCCGGTCATTCCCACTCCCATTCGCATTCCGCGCATGCCCACTCGACGCACTCGCACGCGCATCACGACCATGATCATGCCGCGCATTCGCATGCGCACAGCGATGAGGCGACTGATCACAAGGCGCATGATCACGACCACGCGGCGCACGACCATGCTCACGCTGGGCATCATCACCACGGCCCGGGCGAAGTCTGCGACACCTGCGGCCATTCGCACGCGCCGGATCCGGCGCTGCTTTCGGGCGATCGCTTCGACTGGAAGACCGCCTGGTCGGCGGTGGCCGCCGTCGGCATCCGCCCCTGCTCCGGCGCGCTGATCGTGCTGAGCTTCGCGCTCCTCAACGGACTCTGGCTCGGCGGCCTGCTCTCGGTGCTCGCCATGTCGATCGGCACCGCGATCACCGTCTCAGCGCTGGCGACGATCGCGGTGACGGCCAAGAACTGGGCTGTCTATTTCGCCGGCGACGGACGCATCGGCAACCGCATCCATTCGATCGTCGAGATCGGCGGCGCCGCCTTCATCTTCGTCGTTGGCCTGCTGCTCTTGTCGGCCAGCCTGACGGGCGGCGTCTGAAGCCGACCGGAACTGTCACCCAATCTTTCCGTCGAGTTCGTCCTCGATATAGGCGCGGATGATCTCGTCGAAATTCTTCTCGGCGACAAAACCCAGTTCCCGCGAGCGGCGCGCCTCGAAGCGCGTCGGCCAGCCTCTGACGATCGCCCAGATCGTTTCGTCGGGCTGCTCGCGGATCCGTTTGACCACCTCGGCGCCGGCTATGCGCGCGAGCGCTTCGATCTGCTCGCCGACCGTGACGGCCACGCCGGGCATGGTGAGATTGCGCCGCGGCCCGACCTTATCGCCATCGATTTCGGCCGCATGGATCAGGAAATTCACCGCCGATCGCGGGCTGGCATGCGTGTGCAGCACCGAGCGCGGCACCGGCAGGATCGCCTCCTGGCCGCTGAGCGGCTCGCGGATAATCCCTGAGAAGAAGCTCGACGCCGCCTTGTTCGGCCTGCCCGGCCGCACGCAGATGGTGGGCAGCCGGATGCCGATGCCGTCGAAGACTCCGCGCCGCGAGTAGTCGGCAAGCAGCGCCTCACTGATCAGCTTCTGCGTGCCGTAGGAGGTGAGCGGCGTCGGATGGAACTCGTCCGGGATGACATCCGGGAACGGCGCGCCGAACACCGCGATCGACGAGGTGAAGACAAGGCGCGGCGCGAAGCCCGCCACCCGCACCGCGTCGAACAAAGCGCGCGTGCCGTCGAGATTGACGCGGTAGCCGAGGTCGAAATTGGCCTCCGCCTCGCCGGAAACGATGCCGGCGAGATGGAAAATCACGTCCGGGCGGGAAGCAACGAGCTTGGCCGTCGCACCGGGCGTGGAAAGATCGCCGGTGTGGATCGAGACATCGACTCCGGCGAGCGTCGGCGCCTGCGGCGGCACGATATCATGCAGATCGAGCGCGGTTATTTTGCGCCCGCGCAGCACACCGTCCTTGGCCAGCCTTGCGATCAGCTTGCGGCCAACCATGCCGGCGGCGCCGGTAATCAGAACTCTCATCTCATAGACCCTTCTTGCGTTGGCTGCGTCCGCGCAGCCACAGGACGACGAACAGCCCCACCATGAAGAGCGCGGCGATGACGACCGCAAGGACCGTCGAGACCTTGCAGGCGGCCAGCATGATGGTCGGCAGGAAATAGGCGGCGAGGCCGAACAGGAGCAGTATCCAGGCCGCGGCGATCGCCGCGTTGCGCGTCTCGCGATCCATCAGGCGCCGTCCCTCGATCCGAAGCTCATCACCGGCTCAGTGATAGTGGCGGCGATCGCGAGGCGCATCATGCACATGGTCGTGATCATGGTGATGATCGTGCTCGTCATGGCTGTCGGCGCACAGGCCGAACTCGGGCTCCACCGTTGCATGATCGATCCCGTGCTTCGCCGCAAGCCGCTTCTTGATGGCGCTCACCGCAGCATGCGCATCGACGCCGTCATTCAGGCAGGCATGCAGCGTCGCCATGTTGCTGGTGCCGTCGAGCGACCAGACATGCATGTGATGCACCTCCCGCACGCCCTTGACCGCGGCTTCCAGATCCTTGGCGATGAGATCGCGATCGAGGCTTGCCGGCACGCCTTCGAGCAGCACATGGGCGGCCTCGCGCATCAGCGACCACGCCGTCGACAGGATCAGCAGCGCCACTAGCACGGAGAGGATCGGATCGATCGGCGTCCAGCCGGTGGCGAGGATGATGAGGGCCGCAGCGATTGCCGCGGCCGAGCCAAGCAGGTCGCCCAGCACATGCAGTATGGCGCCGCGCATGTTGAGGCTCTCGCGGTCGCCGCCATGCAGCACGAGGAAGGAGGCGACGTTGACCAGCAGGCCGGCGACCGCCACCACCAGCATCGGCCCGCCCAGCACCGGCGCCGGGTGCATCAGCCGCCCCCAGGCCTCGTAGACGATCCAAAGCGCGATGACGAAGATGGCGATGCCGTTGGTGTAGGCGACCAGCGTCTTCACGCGAGCGAAGCCGTAGGTGAGACGCCCGGTAGCCGGACGTCCGGTGAGATGGAAGGCATACCAGGCAAGGCCGAGCGCGATCGCGTCCGCCAGCATATGGCCGGCATCCGCGAGCAGCGCCAGCGAGCCGGTGAGCCAGCCGCCGAGCGCCTCCGCGATCATGAAGCCGGCTGTCAGGCAGCCCGCGACGAGAACGCGCTTCTTGTCGGTCGACCCGTGCACGTCATCGGCGCCGTGGCTGTGGGCGTGTGAGCCGTGATCATGCGCCATCGCGCAACTCCTGCTACGCGCCGGACTCGGCGCGGAAATCCTCGAGCCGTCGCTTTTGGCGGCCCTCGCCATCGAAATTCGCCGGATCGAGCCAGGCCTCATAGGCCTTGCGCAGCGCCGGCCACTCCTTGTCGATGATCGAATACCACGCCGTATCGCGGTTTTCGCCCTTCACCACAAGATGCTGGCGGAAAATGCCTTCGAACTTGAAGCCGAAACGTTCCGCCGCACGTTTCGACGGCTCGTTGCGGTTGTTGCATTTCCATTCGTAGCGGCGATAGCCGAGCTCGTCGAAGGCATATTTGGTAAACAGGAACTGTGCTTCCGTCGCCTGCGGCCTGCGCGAGATCAGCGGCCCCCAATAGATGTTGCCGATCTCGATGACGCCGTTGGCGGCATCAATGCGCATCAGCGTCTGACGTCCGGCGACCTTGCCGCTCGCCTTGTCGATGACGGCGAAGAACAGCGGATCCTCGCTCGCCTCGACTTTGTCCAGCCATGGCTGGAAGGCGGCGCGGTTCTCGGGCGGATAGTCCGGCAGCCAGGCGAAGCGGCCTCCGGTATCCGACACCGACGACGCTTCATAGAGCCCGTCGCCGTGCTTTGACGCGCTCAGCGGTTCGAGCCGGACATAGCGACCTTCCAGCGCCTTGCGTTCGGGGCGCGGGCGTGCCTGCCAATTCTTCAGATTTTCCGACACCGACCGCTCCAATCCGTTTGACTTTTCCTGGCGCACGCTCACAAAAACGCTCGCCCACAGAAAGAACCACAGGGACGGGAAAAATGCTCCACACCATCGCGGCCTTCGATCGTCTCGGCGAGGAAAATGCCTTTGCGGTGCTCGCGCGGGCAACGGCGCTTGCCCATCAGGGCCGCGACATCATCAACCTCGGCATCGGCCAGCCCGACTTCAAGACGCCGCAGCATATCGTCGAGGCGGCGATTAAGGCGCTGCGCGACGGCCACCACGGCTACACGCCTGCCAACGGCCTTTTAGCCACGCGCGAGGCCGTCGTGCGCCGCACGCTGACCACCACCGGCGTCGAAGTATCGCCCGAGAGCGTGATGATCCTGCCCGGCGGCAAGCCGACCATGTTCGCCGCGATCCTGATGTTCGGCGAGCCGGGGGCGGAGATTCTTTATCCCGATCCCGGCTTTCCGATTTATCGTTCGATGATCGAGTTCACGGGTGCTGCTCCAATCCCGGTGCCGATCCGCGAGGAGAACGGCTTTGCCTTCTCGGCGGAAGAGACGCTGGCGCTCATCACGCCGAAGACGAGGCTGCTGATCCTAAACTCGCCCGCCAATCCGACCGGCGGCGTGACCGCGCGGGACGAGATCGCCAAACTCGTGAAGGGCTTGGAGAAGCACCCTGAGGTCGCGATCCTCTCCGACGAAATCTACGATGTCATGACCTATGGCGGCGAGACCCACTGCTCGCTGCTCAACTTTCCGGAACTCCGCGACAGGCTGATCGTGCTCAACGGCTGGTCCAAGACCTGGGCGATGACCGGCTGGCGCATGGGCTGGTCGATCTGGCCAAACGGCGAAAAGGGCGCCTATCTCTACGACAAGGTGCGCAAGCTTGCGGTCAACTGCTGGTCCTGCGTCAACGCGCCGAGCCAGTATGCCGGCATCGCCGCGATAGACGGCCCGCAGGACGATGTCGAAAAGATGATGCTCGCCTTCGACAACCGCAGGAAGATAGTGGTCGAAGGGCTGAACGCGCTCCCCGGCATTTCCTGCATCACGCCGAAGGGCGCCTTCTACGCCTTCCCCAATGTTTCGAAGACCGGCTGGAAGGCCAAGAAGCTTGCCTCGGCGCTGTTGGAGGATGCCGGCGTAGCGCTGATCGGCGGCCCCGATTTCGGCGTGCTCGGCGAAGGCTATGTCCGGCTTTCCTACGCCAATTCCGAGGAGAACATATTGCGAGCGCTGGAGCGGATCGAAGGGTTCTTGACGAAATAGAGCCTCAACCCCCTCACCCGCGGCCGACGAACGGCATCTTCGTCGCCATCACCGTCATGAACAGCACATTGGCGTCGAGCGGCAGGCTCGCCATGTGAAGCACCGCGTCGGCGACGCGCTGGACATCCATCACCGCTTCGGCGGCGATGGAGCCGTTGGCCTGCGGCACGCCGACGGTCATCGCCTGCGCCATCTCGGTCAGCGCATTGCCGATGTCGATCTGGCCGCAGGCAATGTCATAGGGCCGGCCGTCGAGCGCCAGGGTCTTGGTCAGGCCGGTGATGGCATGCTTGGTCGCCGTGTAGGGCGCTGAGCCCGGCCGCGGCGCATAGGCCGACACCGAGCCATTGTTGATGATGCGCCCACCCATCGGCTTTTGCCGGCGCATGACGCCGAAGGCGGCACGGGCGCATAGGAACGAGCCGGTCAGGTTGACGCCGACGACATCGTTCCAGACCTCGACCGGGATCTCGTCGATCAGCGTCGACTTGTAGCCCATGCCGGCATTGTTGAAGAGCAGGTCGACGCGCCCGAACGCCTCCACCACTGTCTCGAACATGTCGTCGACTTCGCCGGCCTTGCTGATGTCGCATGCAACGGCAAGCGCCCTGGCGCTGGTCTTCCCGGCCTCGGCGATCGCCTCCTCGAGCAGCGTCTTGCGGCGGCCGCAGAACACGGTGTTCCAGCCTGCCTTGAGCAGCGTGGTGGCGACGCTCTTGCCGATGCCGGTGCCGGCGCCGGTTACGATGGCTGTTTTCTCTGTCATGGCGGTCATCGTCCTCGCTCCCCGTCACTGCTGGAAGAAGACGTGGCATCGCAAATGACGGAGGGCGTGGCAAGCGGCTATTGTCGGCAAGAAAGCGGAGCCGACAAAAAGGGCGGTCATTGGCGACCGCCCCTCATCTGAACCGCGCTTGGGAGGAGGATAAGCCGGTCCGACTGGTTAGAATGATGCGCTTGCTGGGTTAACGAAAGATTAACGGCCAGCAGCACGTCCGATGCGCGTTTACCAACCGGCAATTTGCTGGCGCGGATCGGGCACGGTTCAAGCCGGCGCCTTCGCCGCCGAGACCGTCGCCTCGACATGGTCGACCAGCGCGTCCGGCAGGCCGAGGCGGCCGGCTAGCAGGTCGAGATAGCCGCGCTCCGTACGGGTGTCGGGATCGATGGTGAGGCGCGAGGCGGTGTAGAGCTCAACCTTCTGCGCATCGGTCTTGGCGCCGGCGATCAGGACGTCGAGATCGAGCGGGCGTTCAAGCTCATCCAGCAGAAATTTTTCCGCTTCGGCACCGATGCCGGCGAGCTTGAGCTTGTCGGCGATTTTCTGCCGCTCCTCGTCATCCACATGACCGTCCGCCTTGGCTGCGGAGATCATCGCCCGCACCAGGGTCAGCGTGAATTCGGCCTCGCCCTGCGGCGCCTGCGAGGGATGGAAGGCGGTGTCCTTGGGCGGCGGCAGCAACTCGGGCTCGCCGGCCACGGGTTCTTGTGCCGGCACATTGCCGGCCTTGTAGTTCTGGTAGGCCTTGTAGGCGAGGCCGCCAATGGCTGCCAGGCCGCCGAGCTTCATGGCAGCGCCCGTCACCTGTCGACCGGGGCCGGTGCCGAGCAGCACCGCCGCCAGCGCGCCGGCGGCGAGCGGATTGTCCTTCGC
>NZ_RZSR01001151.1:0-1665 GCF_004023265.1 Mesorhizobium sp. M1A.F.Ca.IN.020.06.1.1 | reverse complement strand
CCCTTGGAGATCACCTCGATGACCTTGTCGATGTCGAGCCCGGCCTTCTTGCCGAAATGGATGCCTTCGGCCAGCCCTTGGACGAGGCCGGCAATGGCAATCTGGTTGATCATCTTAGTGAGCTGGCCGGCGCCCGCCGGTCCCATCAGCCCGACCATGCGGGCATAGGCATCGATGACCGGCCTGGCCTTGTCGAAGGCGGCCTGCTCGCCGCCGACCATGACGGTCAGCACGCCATTCTCGGCGCCCGCCTGGCCGCCCGACACCGGCGCATCGAGGAAGGAAAAGCCGGCCTTGTCGGCGGCTTGGGCCAATTCGCGCGCGACTTCGGCCGAGGCTGTCGTGTTGTCGATGAAGACCGAGCCCGTCTTCATGGCGGCGAAGGCGCCGCTCGCGCCTGTCGTCACCGAGCGCAGGTCGTCGTCATTGCCGACGCAGGAGAAGACGAAATCCTTGCCTTCGGCCGCCTCGGCCGGTGTCAGCGCCAGTCTGCCGCCATGCTGGGCGACCCATTGTTCGGCCTTGGCGGTCGTGCGGTTATAGACGGTGATGTCGTGGCCGCCCTTGTTCCTGAGGTGCCCGGCCATCGGATAGCCCATGACGCCAAGACCGAGAAATGCAACCGATGCCATAAGCCTGCCTTCCAACAAAACAGAGGTTTCAGTGGCGGAAGGTCTAGGCTATGCGAAATTTTCGTCAAGGCGCGCAAAGCCGCATCGACTGGTGCAGGCCCGTCCGCTGACGACGCTCTATCGTTTGAGGTGAATGGTGATCCGGCGTTCGATCCATTCGACGCCGTGACGCAGGATCTCGACCAGCACCAGGTAGACGATCGCCACCCAGATATAGGCCTGGATGTCGAAGGATTTTGCGTAGGCGAGCTTCGCGTTGCCCATCAGGTCGTAGACGGTGATGATGGCGACGATCGCGGAAGCCTTGATCATCAGGATGAGCTCGTTGCCGTAAGGCCGCAGCGCCACGATGATCGCCTGCGGCATGATCACCTTGCGCAGCGTCTGCAGCTTGTGCAGGCCGAGCGAGGCCGCGCCTTCCCACTGGCCCCGCGGAACGCTTTCGATGGCGCCGCGCAGGATCTCTGCCTGATAGGCGGCGGTGTTGAGCGAAAAGGCAAAGACGCCGCAGTAGAACGCCTCGCGGAAGAACCACCATAGTCCGACGGTTTGCAGCTCGGGGCGGAACGAGCCGATGCCGTAATAGACGAGGTAGGTCTGCACGAGCAGCGGGGTGCCGCGGAAGAAGTAGACGTAGCAATAAGCCAATCCGGAAAGGATGCGGTTCTTGGACATCCGGCCGTAGGCAACCGGCAACGAGAGAATAGCGCCCGCCACCATCGAAACGGAGACCAGCGACAGGGTGGTTGCGAGCCCCTGCAGATAGGCCGGCGCGTATCTGGCGAAGAAATCGGCGTTCCAGGCGTGGACCAGATAGGCCACGATGCCGATGCCGAAAAGGCCCCAGAGGCAGACCAGCGCGTAGCCTATGATGCGCACGCGCGGCCAGCCGCGAGCCCGGGGCGGTGGCCTGTCAACCGCAATAGCCTGGCTGACGCTCATCGAGCCTCCCTGCGCCCGAGCGAGCGCTGGATATAGCCGGTGGCGACCGAGGACAGGATGGCCAGCACAAGGAAGACCAGCGCCGCGACAC
>NZ_RZSR01001150.1:0-1667 GCF_004023265.1 Mesorhizobium sp. M1A.F.Ca.IN.020.06.1.1 | reverse complement strand
GCCATGGCTCACTCTGTAGACGCTGGCGCTGAACAGTCTCTAAGGATGAATGAGAGCGGGGGGCGAGTCAATTTGGCGGGGCGACGGAGCGCCAAGCTCCCGTCAAGCGGGCGAGACGGCCGGCAGGCCAGACCAGAGAGGCACCGGAAGGACCGAGGCGTTTGAGCCAATAAGGGCCGCCGCTTTGTTGCTATCGATCTCCCAACAAGAAACTACGATGCGTCGGCGGGACAGCGCCCCCTCTGCTCTGCCGGCATCTCCGCCACAACAAGGGGAAGATTGGCTGTCGCCAGCGCCGCGCCCTATCTTGGAGTGCAACGAGGGAAGCACATGTCTCACATCCGGGCGATGACGAAGAACGATCTGCCAGCCGTCTCGCGGCTGCTGGGAGGATCCTGGCGGCGGACCTATTCGCCGATCATGGGTGAGGAAACCGTGGCCCGGCTCTCCGACGAAAAACATGCGCCCGACAAGCTCGCCGAAGAGCTCGCCGACGACAACAAGATGTCGTTCGTGGCCGAGCGGACCGACGGATCGATCGCCGGCTATGCCATGGCAGCGATGGACGAGAGGGGCGATGTCATGCTCGACCGGCTGCATATCGAGCCGGAAGAGTTCGGCAGCGGCCTCGCCGTCGACCTCTTGCACGCGGTGCTTGCGGCCCATGCCGGCATTCCAAGCATCGCCCTGGAGGTGATCGAGGGCAATGAGCGGGCGATCGCCTTCTACCGCAAGCACGGCTTCGAGGTGGTCGAGCGCCGGCCGGCCGCACATGGCGTCGGCGGCCATGCCTCGCTGATCATGCGCCGAATGCTGCCGATGGCTTGAGGCCGCGCTGGACGCATCGCGTCCCGGCATTATAATTTCGCGGGTGCTAATTTCTTACCGGAGACAGATGAATGAGCCTCGGCAAGCAGAAACTCGGCAGCCAGGGGCTCGTCGTGTCGGCCATCGGCCTCGGCTGCATGGGCATGAGCCAATCCTACGGCCCGGCCGACGAAGCGGAGTCGATCGCGACGATCCACCGGGCGATCGAGCTTGGCTGCACCTTCCTCGACACGGCCGAGGTCTACGGGCCTTTCATCAACGAGGAGCTGCTTGGACGCGCGCTGAAGGGCCGGCGCGACGAGGTGACGATCGCGACAAAATTCGGCTTCCGCATCGTCGACGGCAAGCAGGATGGCACCGGGCGCGACAGCCGGCCGGAGCATATCCGCGAGGTGGTCGAGGCTTCGCTCATGCGGCTCGCGACCGACCGCATCGACCTGCTCTACCAGCACCGCGTCGACCCTGATGTGCCGATGGAGGATGTCGCGGGCGCGGTAGGCGAGCTGGTGGCGGAGGGCAAGGTGCGCTTCTTCGGCCTGTCGGAGGCGGGGGTTTCCAACATCCGCCGCGCCCATGCCGTGCACCCGGTCTCGGCGCTACAAAGCGAATATTCGCTGTGGGAGCGCAATCTCGAGCCCGAGATCATCCCGGCGCTTGCAGAATTGGGCATCGGCCTGGTGCCGTTCGCACCGCTCGGCGGCGGTTTTCTCGCCGGCGACGTCAAGCGGGCGGAAGACTATCCCGAAGGCGATTTCCGGCGCGGCGACCCGCGCTATCAGGGCGAAAATTTCGACGCCAATGTCGCCGCGGCCTCCACGGTCCGCGAGATCGCCGTCGCC
>NZ_RZSR01001149.1:0-1667 GCF_004023265.1 Mesorhizobium sp. M1A.F.Ca.IN.020.06.1.1 | reverse complement strand
GCTCGAGATCCCACAGGTTCAGCCGGTCCATCTCGTCCTGCAGCTTGGCCGACTCGTCCGCCGTCTCGTCGGAATAGTTCATCATCAGCTCGTTGTAGCGCTCGATGATGGCGGTCTTCCTGGCGACGCCGTCCATGACGTTTTCACGCACGGTCTTGCTGTTGTCGAGCTGCGGCTCCTGAGCGAGATAGCCCACGGTCGCGCCTTCGGCCAGCCACGCCTCGCCCTGAAACTCCTTGTCGAGCCCGGCCATGATGCGCAGGATGGTCGACTTGCCCGAACCGTTGGGGCCGAGGATGCCGATCTTGGCGTCCGGATAGAAGGACAGGTGGATGTTGTCGAGCACCTTCTTGGTGCCGTAGGCCTTCGACAGGCCTGACATGTGATAGATGAACTGGCGAGCCACGCGCGCTTTCCCTGAAACTGAACTGTCGAATTGGATGGGGTTGCGCGCTATGTAGGCGATGAAGCGCCGAACGGCAATCGCTTTCGGCACGCCGCGTTCTTCACCAGCCGGCGATCATGCTCGGTTCGGCGGCCAGATCCGGGCCTGGCACGCGCCCTATTGGAACCCTATCGCGTCGACCGTGCCCTTCGGGCAGCCCGCCTTGCTCGTCGGCGCCGAGGCGATCAGCAGGCTGGCGAGCTTGCTGTCGGGGCCGATCGGACCGGAGAGACCGAGCGTCAGCTCGCCGATCAACCGCCTTCCGCTCGACGGATCGACAAGGCAGGAGACGCGCATGCGGTCCCCGGCGCCCTTGCCGAAGGCCTGGTCGAAGGCATTGCGGATCTGCTCCGATGTCAGCTGCTTGCCGATGTTTTTGACAAAGAGATCGCGCACCGGCGAGGCGTTCACCGCGCGCATCAGATTGAGCGCGTCGGAGAAATACTCTTGCTGGCTCTTGCCGTAGCAGGTGCCGTGCTTGATCCATTCATGGCGCTCCAGCTTGGACGCCGTGCCCGGCATCATCTGGTCGAGCTCGGCGCGCGTGTTGGCGTCGAGTTCGACGGGTGGCAAATCTCCCCAATGCGCGGGATTGTCGTTGGCCTTGTCGCCCGCCGACACCTGGCAATAGAAATTGCCGTTCGGCTGCGGCCACAGCCCATGCAGCGTGAAGTGCGAAGCGTCGAATTCGTTGGGATTCTGCGCCTTGCATTCGGGTTTGTTGGCCTTGGTCTCACAGAATGCGGGCTGCCAGCTCAGCGCGAACACATATTCAGGCTTGCCGGAACCAGGTTGCGACGGCTTCATCGGATCAGCCGGCGAGGGCGTGGCGGACGCGCTGCCGCCGATGACATGGCCGCAGTTGATCTTCACCCAGCGTCGCTCCGGATCGGCGCCAGGAACCTGGATGAGATAATGGGTAGGCTCGTCCTTGTTGCCTGCCAGAAGCTGATAGGTCTGTCCCGCTTGGGTAGACACGTTGCCGGAGTTCTTGCCGCTCTTGATGGCTTGCGTTGCCGGACAGGCGCTGTCGGCCACGAAGGTGCCGCTCATCTTCACATCGGCCTGAGCCGCGCCGGCGCCAACCAGGGTCAGAACAACCGAACCCCATACTGCCCAAACCCGCATTCCCGCTCTCCCGGCGATCATCGAACCGTATTGGATTCGGCACATTAGAACAGGCGACGTGTCAGAATTGCGATCTTTGTCGTCGCGCGAAAAT
>NZ_RZSR01001148.1:0-1668 GCF_004023265.1 Mesorhizobium sp. M1A.F.Ca.IN.020.06.1.1 | reverse complement strand
GCCTGCCTCGCAGGATCTCGACGCCTGGAATGCCTATGTCTACGACCGGCTGAACCCGGCCGGCGACCACAATGAGATCTGGCAGCATTCCGGCGGCTGCCGCGCGCATCTGCGGGTGGTGCGAAACACCTTAACCCATGAAATCTTGAGCACTGCCTTTGCCCGTGGCGGACACAAGTCCGCGGGCCACAAAGCGGGAGGCCACCAGTGAGCCCTCGCCGCACAGAAACCGGCGGCCGCATCGACCGGCTGCGCACCATCCGCTTCACCTTCGACGGCGCGCGCTATACCGGACACGCCCGCGACACGCTCGCTTCGGCGCTGCTCGCCAACGGCGTGACGCTGTTCGGCCGTTCGTTCAAATACCATCGCCCGCGCGGCCTGCTCGCCGCCGGCGTCGAGGAACCGAACGCTCTGGTGACGGTGCTGCGCGGCGAGGTGCGCGAGCCCAACATTCCCGCCACCATGGTCGAGATCTATGACGGGCTCGTCGCGGTCAGCCAGAACCGCTCCCCCTCGCTCGCCTGGGATATCGGCGCGCTCAACCAGCTCGGCGGCAAGCTCCTGTCGGCCGGCTTCTATTACAAGACCTTCATGGGACCGGTGATCGGCCCGTTGAAAGGCACGCGCTTCTGGATGTTCTGCGAGCATTTCATCCGCCGCGCCGCCGGCCTCGGCAGAGCCGGCACCGCGCCCGATACCTCGCGCTACGAGCGCATGAACGCCTTCTGCGACGTGCTGGTCGTCGGTTCCGGCCCGGCCGGGCTGATGGCGGCGAAGGCCGCGGCCGACCAGGGCGCCCGCGTGATCCTGGCCGAGCTCGAGGCAAAGTTCGGCGGCTCCGCCAACTGGTCGGGCGAAACCATCGACGGGGCGTCGGCAGCCGACTGGGCGGCGCGCATCGTCGGCCAGCTCGAAGGCAATGACAATGTCCGCCTTCTGCCGCGCACGACGGTGTGGGGCTATTACGACGGCAACACGCTGGCCGCGCTCGAACGGGTGACGGACCACAAGGAAGTTCCGGCCAAGGGCGAGCCGCGCCAGCGCTACTGGGCGATCCGCGCCAAAACGGTGGTTCTCGCCACCGGCTCCTTCGAGCGTCCGCTGGTATTCCCCGGCAACGATCGTCCGGGCGTCATGCTGGCGCATGCGGCCGAACGCTACGCCAATGAATATGGCGTGCTGCCCGGTGAACGCATCGCACTGTTCACCAACAATGACAGCGCCTATCGTTCCGCCGTTGCACTGAAGAAGGCCGGGGCCGCCGTCGTGGCCATCGTCGATGTCCGCAGCGACGTGTCGAACGAGATGAGCAGGCTGGCGAGCCAGGCCGAAGCAGAGCTGCTTGCCGGCCATGCCGTAGTTGCGACCGAAGGCGGCAAGGCGCTCACCGGTCTCAAGGTGCGGCGCTTCGAATTGATGAACGGCGCGCTGAGCGGCGACGAGCGCAGCATCCATGCCGACTGCCTGTTGATGTCGGGTGGCTGGTCGCCGACGATCCATCTCGCCAGCCAGGCTGGAGCCAGGGCCATATGGAACCCTGCCAGGCAGGCCTTCCTGCCGCCGCAGCCGACGCAGCGCTGGATCGGCGCCGGCGCCTTCACCGGCAGTTTCTCGACCGCGGAAGCGATTGCCGAAGGCCGCGCGGCTGGCATTCAGGCCGCCGGC
>NZ_RZSR01001147.1:0-1668 GCF_004023265.1 Mesorhizobium sp. M1A.F.Ca.IN.020.06.1.1 | reverse complement strand
CGCTGCATCAACTGCGCGACTTCGTCCGGCGAGCCGGCCGCCAGCTCGAATATATCGGCATGCCGGCCGGCGACCTTCAGCGCGGTGCCGGACTGGCCGCCAAGCCGGATGGTGAGGTTGCCGCCATGCGGGCCCTTGCGCGGCACGTAACCGCCTTTGACGCTGTAGAAGGCGCCTTCATGGTCGAAGGGCTTGTCGTTCGACCACAGCCGCTTCAGCAGCACAAGATATTCGTCGATGCGTTGCCACACCACGCTGTGGCCGACCGGCCGCGCCTCGGCATCACTGTCCTGGAGCGGCTCGCTCAGCATCCTGAGCGACAGGCGGCCGCCGCCTCTCAAGTCGAGCGCCGCGAGCTGCCTTGCCGCCACCGCCGGCTCGACCACACCGGCCCAGTGCGTCAGCACCACTTCCAGCGCCGGGGTGCGGTCGAGCGTCTGCGCGGCGATGTCCATGTTGGCGAGCAGGCCGGCCGGATCGTCGATCACCAGCTTGCGGAACCCCGCATCCTCGATCAGCGACAGCTTGGTCGCCGTCTCGGCGAAATCGTAGAAGAAGCTGCCATTCGCAGGCTTACCGGGAACATGCGTGAACTCGATCGGCATTGCCATCTCCTCCGTCACGTTGGCTTGCCCCGCTCCACCTCGAACAATCCAATGCGCGCAGGCGCGCCGACGCGCCTGGCGCTCGGCCAGTTATCTTCTCCGGTTACTCCAACTCAGATTTTTGGACGGCGGGGCCGTAGGCCCCGGCTCTGTCAGGGGATGATCCCAAGCACCACCGCGCCGGTGAACACGAATGCCAGCGCGAAAACGAGATAGGCGAAGGTTCCGCCATAGGCGGGCCTCCAGCTCTGGTCGGCGGTCAGCCTCTGGCCCTTGCGCTGAGCATTCTGCATGTAGGTCATGGTCGAACCTCCGTCTCGGCCATTAATCTATAAAGATAGTAGACTTTGTCGAGTGCTATTTTTCGCCGGTTTTTGGAAGGACGTCCTCGGAAACGGCAACTTGAGGGGCGTTTATTCTCAGCCGAGATCGAAAACGTGCGGGGATGCGCCACCGGAGGATCCGACAAAATGCCTGTAGCTCCGGCTTTTCGGCGGCAAACGGCCTCGTTCAAGCGCTTGGCTACTCGGTACGCGAGGGGATAGCATCAAAATAGTCTCACAGGACTCAGGGAGAAAAACATGGGTGGAAGGCTGGCGGGCAAGGTCGCCATCATCTCGGGTGGCGCGACGGGCATGGGTGGAGCGGCTTCCGAGCTGTTTGCCGCCGAAGGCGCCAAGGTTGCGATCATCGACCGCAATGGCGAGGCCGCCGGCAAGACCGCCGCGGCGATCCGCGCGCGCGGCCATGATGCGGAGCATTTCGTAGCCGACGTTTCCGATGAGGCGCAGGTCGAGGCGGCGGCGAAGGCGGCCGCGGAAAAATTCGGGCTGGTGACCGTGCTGTTCAACCACGCCGGCACCATTGTGATTAAACCCTTCTTGGAGACGACTCTGCAGGAATGGGACTGGCTGCACGCCGTCAATGTGCGTTCGATGTTCCTGATGACGCGCGCGGTGCTGCCGGGCATGATCGCCGCCGGCGGCGGCTCGATCGTCTGCACCTCGTCGATCTCGGCGGTGGCGGCGACGCCGAACGAAGTGCTCTATGACACCACTAAAGG
>NZ_RZSR01001146.1:0-1669 GCF_004023265.1 Mesorhizobium sp. M1A.F.Ca.IN.020.06.1.1 | reverse complement strand
CTTCAACGAGCTTGCGATCCATGCATCGCGCGTCGACGCCGTGCCCTTCATCAGGGCGGCCGCGATCGACGCGCTCGCCCGCGCCGGCGGCTTCGGCTTTGCCGCCTTCTTCGCCGGCTTGACCGGCGATGCCTCACCCGAGGTTGTCGCCGCGGCGCTGCGCGCGCTGGGCCTCACCGGACACGCCGATGCACCGGCGATCCTGACGAGCGCGATGGCAAACGACGACTGGGACGTGCGCGCCGCCGCCGCCGAGTCCGCGGGACGCCTCGGCCTTCCCGAACTTGCCCCGCCGCTGTCCAGGCTGCTGGACGACGAGGTCTGGAACGTGCGCTATGCCGCCGCCAAAGCGCTGCGCTCCTTCGGCCAGCCGGGCGAGCGGCTGCTGCGCCAGATTGCCGACAGCGAGGTCTCGCGCAGCCAGCGCACCGCCTCGCTCATTCTTGCCGAGGGGCCGGCCGCATGATTGCCGACTGGAGCGACGAGATCGTCCTTGCCGCCACCATCCTGTCCTGGTTCATCATCGCGGCGGGGCTGGCGCAGACGACAATCTATCTGCTGCAGCTCGTCCTCGCCGGCTATGCGCTGTCCAAGCGCCCGCCGGTGGCGCGCTCGGCGCTGCTCTGGCAGCGCTACGGCGAGGTCGCGCCGCCAATCGCGCTTCTGGTGCCGGCCTATAACGAGGAAGTGAATGTGGTGGAGAGCGTCCATTCGATGCTGGCGCTCGAATATCCGAATTTCGAGGTCATCGTCGTCAATGACGGCTCGAAGGACCAGACCTTGCAACGCCTGATCGAGGACTTCAAGCTGGTGAAGTTCCACCGTCCCTACGAGGACGCGCTGGCGCACAAGCCGATCCGCGGCCTCTATTCCTCGCCGATGACCGAGCGGCTGTTCGTGGTCGACAAGGAGAATGGCGGCAAGGCGGACGCGCAGAATGCCGGCATCAATGTCTGCCGCGCGCCGCTCTTTTGTGTGATCGACGGCGATTCCATCCTCGAGCCCGATGCGCTGATGCGCGCCGCCCAGCCCTTCATCGACGATCCCGAACGCACCATCGCGGTGGGCGGCACGATCCGCATCGCCAACGGCTCGAAGATCGAGGCCGGCAGGGTGCGCGAGGTCCATTTGCCGCGCCGCCTGCTGCCGCTCTTCCAGGTGGTCGAATATCTGCGCGCCTTCCTGATGGCCCGCCTTGCCTGGAGCAGCGTCAACACGCTGATGCTGGTTTCCGGCGCCTTCGGCATGTTCCGCCGCGCCGAAGTGGTGGCGGTGGGCGGCTTCACCAAAGGCTCGATGGGCGAGGACCTCGACCTTGTGATCAAGCTGCACCGCCACATGCGCGACAAGAAGCGCAAATACCGCGTTCAGTTCATTCCCGAGCCGGTGTGCTGGACCGAGGCGCCGGAAACGCTGAGCGTTCTGGCGAGGCAACGCACGCGCTGGCAGCGCGGCGCGCTCGAATGCTTCTTCCGCTACCGCGCCATGTTCTTGAACCCGCGCTATGGCCGCGTCGGCTTCCTCGGCTTCGGCCACATCTTCATCGTCGACGTTCTGGGGCCGGTGGCGGAGGTGCTGGGCTATATCCTGATCCCGGCCTTCTGGCTGCTCGGCATCCTGTCGGCCGAATATCTCCTGGCCTTCACTTCGCTGATCTTCACCTATGGCG
>NZ_RZSR01001145.1:0-1669 GCF_004023265.1 Mesorhizobium sp. M1A.F.Ca.IN.020.06.1.1 | reverse complement strand
CCGCCGATTCGGCCAGCAGCGTGCAGCCGGAGGGCAGGATGTCGGCGAAGCCGCCGAACACGACGTAGCGCTCTTCCTTGCCCGCCGCGGTTTTCACCGTGACGACGCCGGGCTTGATCGTGGTCATGACCGGAGCGTGCTGCGCCATCACGGTCATCTCGCCTTCGGCGCCCGGGATGACGACGGACTCGACCTGCTCGGAAACGAGCAGCCGCTCCGGCGAGACCAATTCGAACTTGAAAGCTTCAGCCATGCCAATCTAGCGAGTAGGAATAGCGAGTAGCGAGTAGTGAAAAACTCGGCCGGCCCACTGATCCCTATTCGCTACTCCCTATTCGCTATTCGCTTCTTTACGCCGCTTCAGCCGCCAGGCGCTGCGCCTTCTCGACCGCTTCCTCAATGCCGCCGACCATGTAGAAGGCGGCTTCGGGCAGATGGTCGTAATCGCCGGCGCAGAGGCCCTTGAAGCCCTTGATGGTGTCGGCAAGGTCGACCAGCTTGCCGGGCGAGCCCGTGAACACTTCGGCGACGAAGAACGGCTGCGACAGGAAGCGCTCGATCTTGCGGGCGCGGGCAACGGTCTGCTTGTCCTCTTCCGACAGCTCGTCCATGCCAAGGATGGCGATGATGTCCTGCAGCGACTTGTAGCGCTGCAGGATCGACTGCACCTGGCGGGCGACCTGGTAGTGCTCCTCGCCGACAACCATCGGGTCGAGCATACGCGAGGTCGAATCGAGCGGATCAACGGCCGGGTAGATGCCCTTTTCCGAGATCGCGCGGTTGAGCACGGTCGTGGCGTCGAGGTGGGCGAAGGAGGTGGCCGGCGCCGGGTCGGTCAAGTCGTCGGCCGGAACGTAGATTGCCTGCACCGAGGTGATCGAGCCCTTGGTCGTGGTCGTGATGCGCTCCTGCAGCGCGCCCATGTCGGTGGCGAGCGTCGGCTGATAGCCCACGGCCGAGGGGATGCGGCCGAGCAGCGCCGACACTTCCGAGCCCGCCTGGGTGAAGCGGAAGATGTTGTCGACGAAGAACAGCACGTCCTGGCCCTGGTCGCGGAAATACTCGGCGACGGTGAGGCCGGTCAGGCCGACGCGGGCGCGCGCGCCCGGCGGCTCGTTCATCTGGCCGTAGACCAGCGCGGCCTTCGAGCCCTGGCCGCCGCCCTTCTTGTTGACGCCCGATTCGATGAACTCGTGATAGAGGTCGTTGCCTTCGCGGGTGCGCTCGCCGACGCCGGCGAACACCGAGAAGCCGCCGTGGGCCTTGGCGACGTTGTTGATCAGCTCCTGGATCAGCACGGTCTTGCCGACGCCGGCGCCGCCGAACAGGCCGATCTTGCCGCCGCGGGCATAAGGCGCCAGCAGGTCGAGAACCTTGATGCCGGTGACCAGGATCTGCGCTTCTGTCGACTGGTCGACATAGGCCGGAGCCGGCTGGTGGATGGCGCGCATTTCGACGGCGTCGACGGGGCCGGCCTCGTCGACCGGCTCGCCGATGACGTTGATGATGCGGCCGAGCATGCCCGGGCCGACCGGCACCGAAATCGGTCCGCCGGTGTCATAGACATCCTGGCCGCGCACGAGACCTTCGGTCGAGTCCATGGCGATGCAGCGCACGGTGTTCTCGCCGAGATGCTGGGCGACTTCGAGGACGAGGCGGTTGCCGACAT
>NZ_RZSR01001144.1:0-1679 GCF_004023265.1 Mesorhizobium sp. M1A.F.Ca.IN.020.06.1.1 | reverse complement strand
TGAGAAGATCGAGGAAACCCAGCCATTCCGTCGCGTCGACATCCGGCTGGCTTTCCTGCTGGACGTAACGGCCGGCGGTGTCGATCAGCACCGCATTCTCCGAGAAGAACCAGTCGCAATTGCGCGTGCCGCCGACGCCCTGCAGATCGTCGGTGAGATCGATCGGGAAGTTGAGGCCTGACTGTCGCAGCGCCGTGGTCTTGCCCGTGGCCGGCGGTCCGACGATGACATACCAAGGCATCTCGCGCAGGAATTTGCGGCCGCCGAGCTTGCGTCGCTTGAGCTCCGCCATCACCTCGCCGAATTTGGCGCCGACTGCGGCAACGCTTTCCTCGCCAGGAGTGAGCTGCTTTTCCGCCACGGGCGCGGCGATCTCGGCGACGAACATGCGGTTGGCGCGGATCGCGCGGCGCTGCGCGATGATCAGCCAGATCAGCCACAGGATGATCAGCCCGGCGATGATGGCGATGCGCACATTGTCGGAATCGAACGGCGCATACGGGCCGACCTGGACGATCGGGCCGAACACCCAGATCAGCAGGGAAAGCAGCGCGATGCCGATCAGCGTCCAAAGGAAGCGCGAAGTGAGAACCGCCCAGAGGAAGCGCAGGATGAACATCAGAGCCTCTTCTCGACCAGGACCTCGACGCGGCGGTTGAGCGCGCGGCCCTCGCGCGTCGAGTTGTCGGCCACCGGATCGGTCTCGGCGCGGCCTTCCGAATGAATGCGCTCCTGCGGGACGCCGGCCTGCACCAGAAGGTTGGCTATGGTCTCGGCGCGCGCTTCCGACAGCCGCTGGTTCGACGAAAGCGGGTTCGATTTCTGCAGGCGCACATTGTCGGTGTGGCCGACCACCGTGACGTTCCCGATCAGTTCCTGATTGGCGAGGATCACCTTGGCGATCGATTCGATTAGAGGCTCATAGCCCTGCGTGAGTGTTGGCCGCGCCGACTGGAACAGTTCGGGATTGGAAGACTGGATGACGAGCTTGGCCAGCGACACGCTCTCGGTCCCGCTCAGCGCCCGCTTGAGACCATCCGGTGCCTCGGCCTTGAATTCAGGCAGCAGCGCAAAATCGACCGGTTCCGGCTGCGGCGCCTCGGGTTCGGGCGCGTCGACCTTGGGCGCGGCGCGGGTGACGTCGCCCCGCGAGGGCGGCGGCAAAGCGCGGACCAGGGCGGAGAGCTCGACCGCCTGGCTGCTCAGCCCCATCGACAGGCCGACATAAGCAGCGGCGGCGATGACCACGGCCGCCAGCGCCATCACCCAGATCGGTACGATGAAGCGCTGCGGCTCGTCCGAGGCGATCACGCCCTTCCAGTTCGGCGACAGCGGCGCATCTTCGGCGTCGGCATTGCGCAGGAAGCGCGCCGCCGCCACGCGAACGGCATTGAGCGAGCGGTCGCCGGCGCGGCCAGGCACGCGATATTTGCCGCGGAAGCCGAGCGCCAGGCAATAATATTGCAACTCCAGCATTTCGCGGTCGCGGTTCGGATGCCTCTCCAGTTCGTCGAGCCGCGAGAAGAACTGCGTGCCGGCATCGACGTCGCCGCGCAGCATCACCACCAACGGCTGGCGTGGCCAGGCGCTGGCGCCGCCCCAGGGCGTGTTGAGCGCGAGGTCGTCGAGCAAGGCCGCCACCGCCCAGGCGGCCTGATCGGCCCGCTCCAGCGACGAGC
>NZ_RZSR01001143.1:0-1680 GCF_004023265.1 Mesorhizobium sp. M1A.F.Ca.IN.020.06.1.1 | reverse complement strand
GCAATGGGCCGACTCATCGCCGCAGGCAATGGTCTGCCGTCGGGTGATCGACGAGACGCACGACGTGAAAACGTTTGTCTTTTCGGCTGCGTCAGACCGCATGTTCTGCTTCAATGCGGGACAATATGTGCTTGTTCGCCTGAGCATTGACGGGCTCAATGTGACGCGAGCCTACTCCGTCTCCTCTCCACCGACTCGACCACTTGATTTGCACATCACGGTAAAGCGTACACCTGGCGGGCTGGTTTCCAATTGGCTCCACGACAATCTGCGGTCCGGCGATGAAATCAAGATTGAAGGCCCCCTGGGTTCGTTCAAACTCGATGACGCTGCCAGCGAAAAGCCTCTCTTTCTTGCGGGCGGCAGCGGGATCACGCCTCTTATGTCGATGCTGCGAATGTTGACGGATCGAGCATCCGATCTGGACCTTCGGCTCATCTACAGCGTGCGGTCGCCACGCGATATCATCTTTAAATCGGAACTCGATGCACTCGCTGCCCGATTTCCCAACGTCGAGGTGACATTCCTTTGTTCCAAGGGAGATTCCTCGTGGGCAGGACCGAGTGGCCGGTTAAATGGCCCCCTGCTCCTGCGCCTTGTTCCCGATCTTGCCAATCGTACAGTCTACACTTGCGGCCCCGAACTCTACATGAAGGCAATACGAGCCAGTTTTGATGAAGTTGGTATTGAACCGCTGGCCTATTACGAGGAGAGCTTCGGAGGCTACGCTGGCGGTGCTGCTCCGGATGAAGCCTCTGCCATTTCGTCTTTTGTCCACTTCACCAAGTCTGGAATAGAGCATTGCTGCGCGCCCGGAGAGACCCTGCTGGATGCAGCGCGCAAATGTGGCGTCTATGTCCCCACCGCGTGCCAGCAAGGAGTTTGCGGCACTTGCCGAATAGCCAAGCTCTCCGGCGAAGTGTCGATGTGTGATCTTGGCGGGCTCACTTCCGAAGAGAAGTCTGCGGGTTATGTGCTGGCCTGTTGCAGCCGCGCGCAAGGCAATGTTTCAATCGATCTTTGACTCGGTCGAAATTCTAAGCGGCGATATGGCCAATGGCCTTAACATTTGGCGGCCCTGGCGGAGTGCCCCCGGTGCAGTGTCAGGGTGCGCCTTGGTATAGTCCTTCTCGCCCGGCAAAACGTCGGGGATTGTGGCCTGGAACGTCGGCGTGAAACCGGCTGAGGCCGACTGCAGGATGAAGATCAGGACATAGATCTGCCAAATCTCAGTGACCTACGGTCGGCGAGGACGCTCAGCATGATGACTTTCTTCTCCGAACCCTACATGAATCACCCGTTCCATCTCCACGGCACGCAGTTCAAGGTCGTGAGCGCGAGCGCGACGGCCAGGTCGCCAGATCGCCCTATCTGGCATGGAAGGACACGGTCAACGTAGCGCGAGGAGAAGACGGTGCGGCTCATCACGCGCCAGGAGCAGCCGGGTGCGCGCATGTATCACTGCCACATCCTCGAGCATGAGCAGCTCGGCATGATGGGCATTGTCAACGTGCGGGCATGAGAGGCCGCGCCGTTGTCGCGGCGGCGATGCTTTTGCTCGCCGGCTCGCTGACCTTTGCTCCGTCGCTGGCAGCGGGTTCGGGCGGTCCGATTGTGGCGGCGCGACAGGAATCGATGAAGGAAATGGCGGCCGCCGCGAAGTCGATAGCCGAGATGTTC
>NZ_RZSR01001142.1:0-1690 GCF_004023265.1 Mesorhizobium sp. M1A.F.Ca.IN.020.06.1.1 | reverse complement strand
GCCGCAGCGAGACGAGGACGGTCGAGCCTAACGCGACAGCGCAATCGCGGCATGGCTCATGGTAACGCTGGCCGGCTCGATCGCCTGCATCGCTTGGCAATCGCCGATCTCGGCCATGATGCGCTGAGCCGCGGACTGAGCCTGCTCGAGGCTTTGCCAGCGCACGACGTCGACCCAGCTTCCGTCGTCGCGCTCGCCGAGATGGCGGCTGAGAAAACCGGGCTGGTGCGCCAGCCAGTCGGTGACGACGCCATTTTGGGTAACAAAACCAGCCGCAGCATCCGGCTTGAGGCGGAAGGTCACGATCTCCAGCGTCTCGGTCATGCAATCCTCCATGCGATTTCCTCTAAGCTTATCGCATTGCGCGGCAGGAATCCGTCAGGAGACCTCAAAAATCGGGCCAAGGCCGCTTCTCCCGTGCCCTCGCTTGCGAAGCCTTGCTGTTTTAGCTAAGGAGGCCGCGCATTTCCGCGGCTCGGCTGGTCCGGGCGCATTTTCCGTTTTCCGGCCCCAAGCCGGCTTCAGTCAAAGGCATCTCGCTTCCATGGCGCGCATCGTGATGAAATTCGGCGGAACTTCTGTCGCCGACATCGCCCGCATCCGCAATGTGGCGCGCCATGTCAAACGCGAAGTCGATGCCGGCCATGAGGTCGCCGTGGTGGTTTCGGCCATGGCCGGCAAGACCAACGAGCTGGTCGGCTGGACGCGCGAGGCCTCGCCCATGCACGACGCGCGCGAATATGACGCCGTTGTCGCCTCCGGTGAGCAGGTCACGGCCGGCCTGTTGGCGATAACTCTGCAGAACATGGGTGTCCATGCCCGTTCCTGGCAGGGCTGGCAGATCCCGATCAAGACCGACAACGCCCATGGCGCGGCGCGCATCCTCGACATCGACGGCGCGTTCCTGATCAAGCGCTTCGGCGAGAGCCAGGTGGCGGTCATCGCCGGTTTCCAGGGCATCGGCCCGGACAACCGCATCTCGACCCTCGGCCGCGGCGGCTCCGACACCAGCGCCGTGGCGATCGCGGCCGCGGTCAAGGCCGACCGTTGCGACATCTACACCGATGTCGACGGCGTCTACACGACTGATCCGCGCATCGAGCCGAAAGCCCGGCGGTTGGCCAAGATTTCGTTCGAGGAAATGCTCGAAATGGCCTCGCTCGGCGCCAAGGTGCTGCAGGTGCGGTCGGTGGAGCTTGCCATGGTGCACAGGGTGCGTACCTTTGTGCGGTCGTCCTTCGACGATCCCGACGCGCCCGGAATGGGGGATTTGCTCAATCCGCCCGGAACGCTTATTTGCGACGAGGAAGAGATCGTGGAACAGCAGGTCGTCACCGGAATTGCCTATGCCAAGGACGAAGCGCAGATCTCGCTGCGCCGCGTCGGCGACCGCCCAGGCGTCGCCGCCGGCATCTTCGGCCCGCTGGCCGAGGCCAACATCAATGTCGATATGATCGTCCAGAACATTTCCGAGGACGGCAAATTCACCGACATGACCTTCACGGTACCGTCGGGCGACATCGACAAGGCGCTGGCAGTGCTCGAGCGGCTGAAGGCCGATGTCGGCTACGACGTCGTGCAGTCGGAAGCCGGCATGTCGAAGGTCTCGGTCATCGGTATCGGCATGCGAAGCCATGCCGGCGTCGCGGCCACCGCCTTCAAGGCGCTGGCCGATAAAGCGATCAATATC
>NZ_RZSR01000113.1:0-9437 GCF_004023265.1 Mesorhizobium sp. M1A.F.Ca.IN.020.06.1.1 | reverse complement strand
GAGCTATTGCAAGCGGCTCGTGCCCGGCAAACGAACTTGTCTGTTGGTGACTAAGACCAAGGGCGTGCGCGACTGCTTCCCGGTTCTCATAAGAATGAGGCCGACACAGATGTCGCTGGTGAGGATGGCCTCGTTTCCTTCCGAACAGACAGAAACGAGGGCGCAAAATCCGGCCTCGACCGCGTGCACCGGTAAGCGCGGGATCAGTTGTTTCGTTATAGGCGACCATCTGCCCCAACCGCGCCCTTGCCTATTGGTTCCGCCGTGCATTCGCGTTGCTCGCCGATCCGTTGTCTCGCCAGACGCTGACGACGTTCGGCTGCCTTCACGTGCCGCAGGCCGCCGTTCTCGCCACGCGGCGGACCGGACGGTGCAAAAGTTCGCTTTTGTGGATCAAAGTAGCCCGGCCTGCCGGGCGGGGTTGGGGGCTTGACATACAGGCCGGGCCCTTACCCCGCGCAGCGGAGCAGAGTTCCATTATGCGCCGCGCTTGCGGCAACCGACATTAACATTTTCTAAGACTTGAAAAGCCCGTCGCAGCTAATGAGCGTAAGCGACGGGCTTTGTGCTGCCGAGACGGCTACGTCCCAACGGTAAACGACCGCTCCATAACAAGTCATGGCCGCGCAATCAGTTCCAATCTTGGACAGCCCACCCGAGGAACGTCACGACACCAGCGACGTTCCGGTAAATGGCAATCGACGATGATATCGAAAAGGCCAGGCGGCATGTTCACGAAGGCGAGCGGCACCTTCGCCTTCAGCACGAGTTGGTTGCCGACCTCAGCGATCAGGGATTGCCGACCGATGACGCCCTGCGCTTCCTCCAACTGCTTGAAGACATGCAGGCGATGCATCGGCAGCACTTGTCGCGGCTGCTGCGCAGAGCCGAAAATGGCTAGGAGGATTCCTGCCTTGTCGGCCCGGACCATGGGTGTCTGCACTTGATCTGGTGACAAGTGATGATCTGCCATGAGTGCGCCGGCCGAGACGATCGGTATCTGCAATTCAGCAAAACACTGTAACGCCGACAAGCGCAGGGACTGGACGCCCTGCCTCCAAATGCTCCGACTATTGCTTGTCCTTTGGGGCAACCTGCACCAGCTGCAAAAGCCCTAGCACGATCAGCGCCAAGACTGTGCCAAGAATTGCGATCTGCCAGAACCCGAGACCCACTGCCAATCCAATGGCACCGGCCAGCCACATTCCCGCGCCGGTCGTCAGCCCCTGAACTTCCCCTTTGGAGAAGAATATTAGCCCTGCAGCCAGAAATGCGACGCCGGCAGTTGTGGCTTCAATCAGGCGGATGGGGTCAATGGCTATCTCCTGGCCATCGAAGACGGGGAGATGGGTGATTTCGATGGCCAGGATGGCGATCAAGGCGGTTGCTAGACAGATCAGGATATGCGTCCTCAGCCCGGCCGGCCGGTTACGCCATTCACGCTCCATGCCGACGAGTGAGCCAAGAACCGCAGCCAGTAAAAGCCTGGCTGAAATTACGGAAAATGGCAGCCAGGTTTGCTGCCCGAAACGTTCAACAAGCTCATCCATGAGCGCCAGAACGTATCTGTGGGCTGCCCGGTTCCTTCCGCAGGACGCCGGGATGTCCTTGCAATGCATATCGCCGGCAAAGCGCCGGAACATTCGAGCTCAGCCCACGTTGGGTTCTGTTCGACTGACAGGGACACACCTCAATGGAACCCAAATCATCGCGCGATCTGCCCGGTCCTAAGCCCCGCAAGGACAAGGAACGGGAAAACCAAAAAGCTGCCGCGAAAACGCCTGACAAGACCAACGATTGGGACCGGAACCAGGTGCATGGCGAGGGCGAGAGCATCGGGATCGACAAGGACGAACCATAGGCCGATCCACACCCCAGAGCGCGCAATCTGAGCCGCCCGCGATGCGGCTTGCCGCCATCCCGACCGTTGGAGTGCTGGCGAAGAGAGCGTCTTTCGAGTTCGCATCTAAATAATTGAAAAAATTTGGCTTTCGCGCCGGCTCGTTGCGCTGTTTGCTTCACGGTTGCCTTGGATGGCGACCGGCAAGCCTACCTGTCTGAGGTACAGACACGTCTCCATCCCAGTTTCTTATGAATTCGATCAGAATGCCCAACCCAGACCCGGAATGGCTGCTACGCACCCTCCACAGCGGACGAAGAAGATCGAAAACATGCTGCGGTATCGGCCTGGCATCGCAGATTGATCACAAGCGCTCTGACCCCGTTGTCGACCTCAGCCCGGACAAGTGCCAATTGCAGGGTCTTCAGGAAGGAAGAAGCTTCGCCGCTCGCAAGCGGTGAGTTCGCGAGGGACGGTGCGCCGGGCGAAGTCAATGAGGTCCCGGGACGTTTGGAAGACGCGAAGGATGCGGACATCTTTTTCGCCGGAAACAATTGCAACGCGGGTGCCGTCGGAACTGAAAGCTGCGCGTGTAAAGCCCAGTAGAATGGTTGCTTCGTCGTGGCTGCCGAGGACGGCAATCTGGCGTCCCGATTGCGTCGCCCAGAGCCGGACCGTGCGATCCTTCGAGGACGCGGTCACGACATACAAACCGTTGGGACTGAACTGGGCGCTGTCCACCGCGCCGCTGTGGCCCCTTAGAACGGCCCTTTCCAGTCCGCCAGCGACGCTCCAGATCCGGATGGTTCCATCGCGCGAGCCGGTCAGCAGCAACTGACCGTCGGGGCTCAAGGCGACGACCGTTACCGCGCCGGTGTGTCCCACTAGCGTTCTGACGTTTGCTCCGTCCGTGGTCGACCAAATGCGAGCCGTGTGGTCGAGTGAGCCCGTGGCGACGAGTTGACCGTCCGGGCTGAAGGCCGCTGCCGTGATGCGATCCTGATGCCCCACAAGAACCCTGAGCTCGGCTCCGCCCGTCGTCAAGAGGTGGCCCGCATTGTCTTCCCTGGCTGAGAGGATCAGATTTCCGTCAGGGCTAAGAATGGCCTGCGGTAGGTTGCTGCTCGTGTTAATGGCGGCTAGCTCGGTGCCGGTCGCCGCGTCCCACAGCTGCGCGGTGCCGTTCATCGATGCGCAGAGAAGCGATTTGCCGTCGCGACCAAACTGGATCTGGATCAGGCCGCGATGTGATCGGAACTGGGCGGTCTCGTGTCCCGTGGCCACATCCCAAACACGGACCTGCCCCCCAAGAGATGCCGTCGCGACGCGCCTTCCATCTGGGCTGAACGTCGCGCTTTGAACGATCTCATGTGTATCGAGCCGGATTGTCTCGCGCCCGCTCACGACATCCCACAGGTGCGCCGCGCTGTCGCCGCCGCCGGTCAGCAGGTGGACATTGTCGGGACTGAAGACCGCGAAAGTCGGCCGATATTCATGTGAGAGCGCAGTCGTCAGCGCGCCGTCGACATCCCACAGCCGAGCGGTGCCATCGTGTGAAGCAGTGAGAAGAATGTTGCTGTCGACCGGGCTGAATTCCATATGCTCGACCAAGGATTCATGACCGGCGATCGTCGTCACCAACGAGGCGCGTTCAGCGTCCCAGATGCGGATCGGCCCATTGACCGAGGCAGTCGCCAGGAAGCGGTCGTCCGGAGTGAAAGCACCGTTCATCTCCACATCGCGTTCATCCGTATCGATGTCTGCCTTCAACCCCGAAACCTCTTGGCCTAGCACATGATCCAGCGTTCCCAACGCTCCATCCCAAATTCGGGCAGTGCCATCGATGGATACCGTGGCGATTCGCTGACCCCCATGACTGAAAATGACGCCGTTCAATTGCGTGTCGCTCTTGCTGCCGGCCAGCTTTGCGATCTCCGTTCCTTTCGACAAATCGAAAAGGCTGGAAGTGTCTCGGTGTGAATGCCAACCCCACGGGCCGGCCAGCATCCGGCTTCCGTCCGGGCTGAACGCCAGGCTGTAGGGCCAGGAGGTCACTCGCATTGACCGCGTCAGCGCGCCGTCTGCGCTATTCCAGATCGAAACAAAATGCTTGCCTGCCGTCGCGAAGCTGCGGCCGTCTGAACTGAAAACAGCACGCGTATATGCGTCGCTTTTTACACCTAGAACTTTCTTTCCAGTCCGAGCATCCCAGAGGGTTGCATCGCTGTTCTCCCCCGCCGTCAGCACCCGGGTGCCATCCGGGCTGAAGATTGCCGTCGGATAATTGCCTACCGGGCGCATGATAAAGAGCTGCTCTCCCGAGACAGCGTCCCAGAGACGTGCAGTGCCATCCCTCGCCGCCGTCAGGATACGGCTCCCGTCCGGGCTGAATTCAGCCCTCTCCAAGGCCGCTTCATGACCCATTAGAACTGCAGTTTCGGCACCGCTGGAGATGTCCCAGACGGCTGCAGTCTTGTCGTAGGATGCGGTGACGATGCGATCGCCGCTCGGATTGAATGCCGTATCCGTCACGCCGGCGCCATGCCGGAAGATTTTGATCTGGTGGTGCGCCAGCAGAGCCTTGTAGAGGGCTGCCTCCGCCTCGAACAGATATTGCCGCTCGGATTGGTCTTTTGAGGGCAGTGCTTCAAGCGCCAAGAGGATCGCAGCCTCGGTGCTGCCTGCCGCGGTGGACTGCTCCGAAAGGAACGAGAGCGAAAGGAACTGATTGCGCATCGCCTGGTCGCGTTGCGACCTCGCTTCCTCCTGCGCCCTGAAGGCGACCAGCGCGCCTGCGCCCGCGATGAGAGCGAGCATTATCGCCACAATCGCTGCGTTGCGGGTACGTCGGGAAAGCCGGTTTGCTGCGGCCGCCGCCAGGCTCCGGCGCTCGGCTTCGCGCTCCAGGCGCTCGTGTTTTGCCTCTTCGGCGGCCTCGATCAGCGCTAGCGCTGCGTGCCGGTCCTTCTCCTCTTTCTGCCGATGGGCACGCAAAGACTCCTCGATGTACTCAAGGACATAATCGTCGATCTCCTCCCGTCTCGACAACATTAGTTCTTCGCCCTCCGCCAGACGTTTGCCGGACGGAAGGAGAAGCTCTCGATTCCTGCTTTCCAGGTGCCATCGGTGGGCATCAGCCCTGAGGCGTTCGCGCGTCTCGAGAAAATTCCGGTTTGCATTCACAATGTCACTTGCGCGCGGCCAGCGCCTCAACAGTGCTTCATGTGCAACGCGCACGAAGACACGCCCTGCGGCGTCCTCGTCGCTGACGAGGAGCCGCGCGTCGATCAGGGCTCTGACCAGCGCCGATCGCGCGGGAGTACCTGCGACTTCGGTGAGCAGGGCTGGACGTGCCGTCACGGTGTCATCGCTCAGACTTGCAGTTGTGAGGGCGCCCAGTACCGTCGGTAAGGCCTCCTGGATCTCGGGCGCCAGTAAATCCACGACTTCATCGGCGCGGCGCGCGATTGCGCCTTCGAGCCCGCCGAGCGCGCGATAATCCGCAAAGGTGAGAACGCGGCGCTGGCGGCCGGCCTGGTACAACGCGTCGAGCACAAACTCCAGAAGCGGCAATGATCCGGGATCGGCAGCTGCTGCCTCCTGCAGCACGTCATCGAGTCGCCCCAACTCGGCATTCTCCTCAAAGCGGAGTCCGGCAACGCCCGCCGGCTCACGGATGATCTGACCGATCTCCGGGCCAGTCGGCGGCAGGAGTTCGTAGCTGGAGAGGCCATCCTTGAGCGCCGAGAACCCCGGGACCTCGCCGCAACGGTGAAAAAAATCTGAACGGATCGCCGCGATCACCCAGGCCAGTCCGCTCGCGGCGAGCAGCGTCATGAGCCGCACGAGAGCCTCGCGCGTCGCCGGCTGCTTCTCCGTCGTGAACAGCTCCTCCAGCTGATCGATGGCGACAACCAATCTGATCTGCGAGCGGGCCGACCCAGCGGCTTTGCCAAGTGCCTGGCGAACCATCGCCAGCGCCCGATCCGGCGCGCTTCTGCAAAGCCGAGCGAGCTCCGCGGCTGTTACTTCGCAGGCCAGTTCCGGCACAGCAGCTTCGCTAAGCAGCGCCGCAGCCAGCACAGCGAATGAATCCGGTCCTTCGGAGAGGCGGATCAGGCAGCGGCGCCACAACGATATGCCCGCCACGGTTCCGGGCCGGATCAATGACGGCAGCAGGCCAGCGCGCAGGAGGGAAGACTTGCCGCAACCGCTCATGCCGTAGATTAGCAGGAATGCGGTGCCGCTTGCTGCCTGCTGCTCCAGTCTTGAAGTGCAGGCAGCAATCGCCCGCGCTCTGCCGAAGAAGAGATCGGCATCTTCGAATTCGAAGGCATCGAGACCGCGAAATGGCGACCTGACCGGTTCCTCTGAAGCAAGAGGTACGCGGTAGATGCGCAGGGCACGTGCGACGTCCTTCAGCTTCTGCTCGCCAAGCTCGATGAATTCCAGCGGGAGCCGGTCTCGAGCCTGGGCATGAACCGCTTCCGTGATGCAAATCCCGCCCGGTCGTGACAATGATTGAACATGGGCTGCGACCTCGACCGCCTCGCCCCCGAGGTGGTCGCCCTCGTCGACGACATAACCGAGGTGAAGCCCGATGCGGAAGCGCAGGCGCTTTGTCTTGGGAACTTGGCAATTCCGTCTGTCGACCTCATGCTGGATGTCGCTCGCACACCGCAAGGCCTCGACAGGGCCTGCGAATTCGGCGACCACGCTCTCTTCGGCGCTCGAGAACACGCGACCGGCATGTTGCACCAGCAGCCGATCGACGATCTGCCTGTACGGCCCGATTGGTACAGCAGCGCCCCGCTCAGCCTCACCTGGCGGCCGACCGTCAGCAGCCAGTTCGGCTGCCAGGATAGTGGCCATTCTTGGCCCGGCGCTTGAAGGACGGACCAGCCTGTAACCGCGCCGAGGCACCGTCTCCACAACAGCCTGCCGACCGTCATTGAGCGCCGCACGGATCTCGTGAATGCATTGCACAAGGCTGTCGTCGGTGACCGCGATCCCGTTCCAGACCGCCCTCATCAGCTCGTCCTTGGTGACGACGCGATCAGCGTTCTCCAGAAGGTGACGAAGCACCGCGAAGGTTTGGTGACGAAGTGCGATTGTGCTGTTGGATTTGTCGCGCAAGGTCTCGCTGCTCACGTCGACGGTAACGCCGTTGAGCACGAACATCGTGGGCGGCGAGCTACTCAAGCCGTTTCCCTCAAGCACGAAGCCGCAGTCCAATGTTTCGATCCTAGCACGGTTTCGCGCTTGCCATCATCATTCACATCGGGCGGGGAGCGCGATTTCGGCAAATGATCGGAAGCCGTTCGTGACCCCGAGACGCCTCGGACCGACAATCGCAGCGTCAGCGAGAGGCTCACCATGGACGACGAAGTGCAGATTGCTCGAAGTGTGGGCGCAAGGCTGGTGCTCCGGCTCACAGGCGTGTGCCTGATGACCCTGTTCTTGGCAATGGCGCCCCAGGCTCACTCAACCGACCGTTCCCAGGACGGCCTGGTCGACGTCGATCTGCAATTGATCCTTGCAGTGGACGTTTCGCCGTCGATGAGCAAAGTTGAGCAAAGAGTGCAGCGCGACGGCTACGTCGATGCTTTCCGCCACGCGGACATTGCGGGGGCAGTCAAGTCGGGAGAGCGTGGAAGAATTGCAGTGCTCTATCTGGAGTGGGCAGGGCCAAATCAGCAAACCGTCATCGTGCCATGGACAATCGTCCAAAGTCGCGAGGACGCTCTCACTTTGGCAGACAGGCTCGCGGCTTTGTCGTTGACTGAAGGCCGCGGAACGTCGATTTCCGGTGCATTGTCTGCCGCGAATGATCTGTTCGCGAATAGTGGCTTGCGCAGCCCGCGCAGGGTCGTTGATATATCCGGCGACGGACCCAATAATGCCGGAGCACTCCTTGACCCCATCCGGCAGGTTCTTCTCGCGGAAGGCGTGACGATCAACGGGCTGCCTATCGCACTGCCCCGGATTGGCGGGGCCGACGGGTTCGCGAGGTATGGCCGTTCCAACCTGCAATCCTATTTCGAGCGCTGCGTCATTGGCGGACCAGACGCGTTTGCAATCGGTGTCACAGAGCCCGCCATGTTCGCCACCGCAGTCCGTCGAAAGCTGGTGCGTGAAATCGCCATGAACACGGATTTGGTGATCTACGCCACCTACACGGCGCGTTCAGACAGCACGACCGATTGCAACGTGATCGGTCAGCTGCCAGGGCGGTAACCGATCGGCGTTAGCGCGACGGTTTCTGGGGCGGGCCGCACGGAACGTCTTTTCGGGCACCTGCCTAACAGCCAATTGCGGACGGCTTTGGGGTGCCTTCCTTCTTCGCAAACTAGTTGAAAACATTAGTATTAGGAAAATTGATGGCGGAGAGAGCGGGATTCGAACCCGCGTTACGGTTTCCCGTAAACACACTTTCCAGGCGTGCGCCTTCAACCACTCGGCCACCTCTCCGTCTTGCATGTCGCGTCGGCCGGTTTCGCCGCGCGGGTTGGGGAGATGCATCTCCCTCGGGAAGGCCTCTCGGCCTAAATTTGGGGTGCCTTCAACCGGCAGGCAACCCTTTCCCGGCACCTCTAGCCGTCTAGGCAAAACAGGCGCGGGGCTCATCTAGTCGATCCGAAAGCGAATGCCAAGTCATTCCGTGGCTTTTGCCGTGGATGACACGGAAGCTGCCTCGGTGGCCTGCCATGCAGCCGAATGCTGTGCACAGGCCGGCCGGCGGAGTTTCCCGCGCTTGACTTCGGCTCTGGCCGCCTGTCGACTCCCTGAGGCGTTTGTTTTGTGCACTTCCGGACGGAAAACCACGACGCAGTTCCCGGAACTGCTTGGGCTTTGCGAGGGGCATCGTCCTGACATGGCATCGATCAACCAGCAGCCCGCGGGCCGGCCCGACAGCGGGCTCTCCTTCATCCCGGTGGCGTGGCTGATCATCGTGATGGCGCTTTCGGCCTATGGCCTGATCTCGAGCTGGCGGCTGATCGGCGACTTCAATCTGCCGGAAAGCGTGCTCTTCCTGATCTACGGCGGGCTGACCGGCGGCGTCGTGACCATTCTGTGGGGACTTTACCTGCTCGGCCTCGCCTTCAACCGGTCGGCGCGTTTCCCGCGTCACTATACGATCGGGCAGGTCGCCATCATCCTTTGGCTCGTCGTGCGTCAGGCCTACACGCTTCTTGTCCCCGATTTCGTCTTCTCGGCCGAAGGGCTGGGCTTCACGGTGGCCGAGATCGCCATCGGCCTGCTCTGCATCTACCTCCTGCGGCGCGGCGCCGGCGCCGACACGGTGTATGCCAATCCCGAGGCCGTACGCCCGCCGCTCCTGGTCTCGCTCGTCGCCGCGTTGCTCGGCATCATTCTTGGTGGCGCCATCGGCGCCTGCATCGGATTTTTCGCGGGGTCGCTAATCGCCGACGCCACCCATATGAGCTGCTTCGAGGGCGCCTGCGGGTTTTTTGCTGTCTTCATCGGCTTGGGCGGACTGATCATCGGAGCCGTCGGCGGCGGGATTTTCGCCATCTGGCGCGTCAACCGGCGCAAAGCGGCGCGGAGGGCCTAACTCAAAATCACGTGTCGCGAT
>NZ_RZSR01001141.1:0-1692 GCF_004023265.1 Mesorhizobium sp. M1A.F.Ca.IN.020.06.1.1 | reverse complement strand
GCCCCCAGCAGTGCTCGGCGCCGGCTGAACGCGCGGTTCGGTCGGTGCGGCAGCGGTTGGTGCCTCCGTCGCCGGGGGCTGTGCCGCGGCCGGGGCCTGAGCTGCCTGCACGGCTGCCGGAGCTGTCATGGGCTGCTGAGCGGGCGCTTGTGCGGCCGGTGCCGCGGGTGCCGGCTGCTCCTGCGCCAGCGCGACGTCGGGAAGAAAGGAGCCGGCCGCAAGAATGGCGAACGCGGCCAGCACCACAAAAAGACTGTTCCGGGACAAGGCTAGTCCTCGCTTCATCATTGCACGCCAATGCCGTCTGACTAGAAAACATGAGTTAGCGAGTCAACTATTAAGATGTCCATCACCATCAAATATCCGGGTCGCGCGCCGGTAGCCGGGGACGCCGTGAGGTCTGGACTGCGACGCCGTCGCTGGGCCACCATGTCAGCCACAACCGAGGCAGCAGGCGATGATCAAGGCGACCCCGTTCGACTTCCCCTATGACGGAAGGCTGGTGCCGCAAGACACCGCCCTGCTCGTGATCGACCTGCAGGCGGATTTCCTGTCGCCGACAGGCTATTTCGCCAGGAAAGGCTATGACCCTTCGCCGCTGCGGGCCATTCTGCCGACGGTGAATCGGCTGATTGCGGCCGCGCGCGCTGCCGGCCTCGCAATCGTCCATACGAGGCAAGGCTACCGCGCCGACATGGCCGATATGACGGCTTACGAAAAATGGCGCCGCAAGCGGGCGGGACTGGACGGCACCGATATCCTGCTGCGCTCCAGCCCAGGCTTCCAGATCGTCGCCGACATAGAAGTCAGGCCCGAGGACATCATTGTCGACAAGACCTGTAACGGCGCCTTCACCTATACGGATCTGGAACTGGTGCTGAGGGCGCGCGGCATCACCCATCTGATGTTCACCGGCTGCACGACCGATGTCTGCGTTCACACGACGCTGCGCGAGGCCTGCGACCGCAATTTCCAATGCCTGACGATTGCGGACGCCTGCGCCAGCGGCGACGGCCGGGCGCACGAAGCCGCGCTGCATATGGTGACGGTCGAGGACGGCGTCTTCGGCGCGCTGGCGAGCTCGGAGGCGGTCATCGCCGCGCTGTCGCGGATCGCAGAAGAACGGGATTGATATCGGGATTTCGGGATCGCAGAATCCGCCGGTCACAAATCTTTTTGCGTGCACCGTTCCGTTCCCGGCATCGCTTTCGTCTTCACGGTTAGCCGCCGCCGCCAGGACAGACGGAGCCAAGCCATGTCGACCGCAGTGACCTTGATCAATGTCTTCACTATGTCCCGTCTTGATGAAACCGGCAGCCGCAGCGGCCGGTCTCACCTCGCTCCGCGATTTCACCGAAGGTGTGCCCCGGTGAACGAGCGCGACGCGAACGTTCCTGGCGCCAGGGTGTCGGCGTCGCACCGAGCCAGCGAATTCGCGATCAGCGTGACCGTCTCGCGATCCGCGCGATCTCGCTGGGACGGTCGATACCGCCGATCATGAATTCCTCGATGCCTAGCGCGGCATAGGGCAACAGCGAGAGCGCAAGCCGCGCCGGCGGCCCCGCGACCTCGACCGCCTTGTGGTCGGAGGCGCCGGACCAGCCTTCGGGGCGAATGCGGACGGGAAGCGCGAAGCGCAATCTGCCGGCGCGGCCGTGCTCGGCTGCAGCGCCGCGCACACGCTGCATCAAC
>NZ_RZSR01001140.1:0-1692 GCF_004023265.1 Mesorhizobium sp. M1A.F.Ca.IN.020.06.1.1 | reverse complement strand
GGCGATGAAGGCGGCGATCGGCGACGTGTCGCGCTTCGACGATCCGCAGAAGCTCGTGACCTATCTCGGGTTGAACCCAAGCGTCCGACAGTCCGGCCAGGTCCGGCCTACCATGGGCGGATCACCAAGCAGGGCCGTGGTCATGCGCGCGGCATGCTCGTCGAGGCGGCCTGGGCGGCCGCTCGTGCTCCCGGACCGTTGCGAGCCTTCTCCCTGCGGCGTGCGAGCCCGGCGCGGACAGCATGTCGCGGCCGTGGCAACCGCACGCAAACTCTCTGTCGTGATCTGGCATCTGTTGATGAAGGGCGAGAGTTACGCGTGGGCTCGACCCTCCCTGCATGCCAAGAAGCTTGCGCGATGTGGAACTCAAGGCCGGGAGCAAGGCTGTGCGCGGCCAAAAGGGAGCCGCGCACGCCTACAACATAAAGAGCCACCGGGAAGAAGAGCGCCGCTGGGTGGAGCAGGCCGAGGGCGCCTATGCACGCCTCGCCGCCGGTTGGAACCCACGAGGTCCGAAGAGGGTAGGCACGGATGCCGCAAACGAGGCGCGACGATAGAAGCTGCGCGGCAGGGCTCTCATCTCGGACCCTGCTCTTCGCCACGCGGTCGTCCGTGCGCGACAGGAGAATAGCGCAGATTTATCAACAAGGCTCTTGTCGATCACATCAGTGGTCTTGGGCGCTGTACGGCCGGGTGAAGACTTTGCAGGTGGCCCGGAAAGCGTTTGACCTGTAGCGAAGCAATTGTCGTCATTACGCGCTCGACCCGGGCGCCCAGCTTGGCATAAGAGCTACGTGGCCTCAGGAAGCGTCGTCAATGCAGACCATGGACGAATTCCCAGCCGATGCCGAGATGCCGGTCGACCGTGCCTGTCGCCGTCCGGTGATGCGATGCCCCCGAGCGCATGAGTTCGCCCCGGATGCTCCCGGTCACGACGCACGGGTTCGGGTTCCAAGGCGCTCAGTTTGTTCGCGCCTAATCGGTGTAGGGCGCGGCAGAAATACGAGCGTGACGAAATCGGAAAGAATGATCCTGAAGCGGCGATTCGGTAGAGCCGGGTCAATCTATCCGACGAAATAAACGAGCACTGGATGGGCAGGAGAGCGTCGCGAACTGGAGGGCAAGAGCTCCCGGACGCAGCGTTAAGTTTGAATACCTCCGCGGACATGGTCGCGAGCTCATCGCGCAAATAATCGAGCAGCCGAGCGCCGGCCGCACTCATGACCGGCTGGGCTCGGTTAATCTTGCATGCCGCGCCCATGAGGTTGCGCTCTGTCGGGAGTGCGTCGAGCACAACGAGGAGATGTAGTTCACGACCTTTGAAACGCGTGGTCAACTATCCAAAGTGTGGATGCCTTTCATCGAAACAAACGATTTCATCAATGTTGTGGAATCCTGCATGGGCAGAAGCACCTGACGGACACCGATGCCCCACTGCCTCATGGCGTGGCGAGCGTCTTAAGAAACCGCCCGAAAGGAGATTTTTCATGCGCTCTACCGGGCAGTGGAGTGTTGGGAAAGGGAGTTGCAACTGACCGGCCATGTCAAACTGTCCGACTTCTTCCGAGCCTATGGACAGACTGGGAGACGCGCACGGTGTAGCGGCTCACATCGTCATACTGCACCTACGCCACACACCGGCCGGACCTGATCCGGCTTTATGAGCATTGGGCTTTGTCAGTCGCACAAGCG
>NZ_RZSR01001139.1:0-1696 GCF_004023265.1 Mesorhizobium sp. M1A.F.Ca.IN.020.06.1.1 | reverse complement strand
AACCAGCACCGGTTTTTGTCCGCGGAAGTCGTCAAGCGCGATCTTGCCTTCCTGGGTTATGGCGTCGAGCACCACGTTCGGCGCACGATCGCCCGGTTGAAGCGGTACCAAGTCAATACGCGCGGACATTGTTCAACCTCCCACCCGGCTAGTCGAGAAAAGGCAGCACCACAAGCGCTTCCGGGTCTAGCCCGTGCTGGGCGCATATACCCTGCGCCAGGGAAAAGTAGCGTTCGGCCTCGGCCAAATTGTCGAGGTCGAGATTAAGCGTTGCCAGACCATCATAGCACGGAAACAGCAGTTGGGGTTCACTCGTTTCGCGCGCTACGTCCAGTGCTTCGTGGAACAAGCCAACCGCCAGTTCCGGACGACCATTGCACTGGTGGATCTGCGCAAGCACGATCAACGGCACCGGCAGATGCTCGCGCTGGTCGAGTGCCCGGTCGATCTCGATGGCCTTCTCGGCAGCAGGCACGCCCTCCGTTGGGCAACGATCCGTGAAAGTACAACAAGCAACCGCCAGGTTCGCGAGGAGGCGCGCCTGAAAGCCCGAATCACCAATATGGCGCGCCACTTCAAGACCGCGCCGACAGACCTTTATCGCCTGTGCCGGATCGATGGTCGTGTAAAGCACGCCGAGATTGGTGTAGCCGCGGCAGGCCGTGCCCAGCAGACCGGCGGCTTCGGCCAGTTCAATGCTACGCTCGATCTGGCGCACCGCTTCAAGGTTTCGCCCAAGGCGAGCCAGCGCGACAGCCTTGGTGTTGAGTGCCTCGGCGGTCACAAGAGTGGCGTCACGCCCTTCCTCGGAGACATGCTCCGTTGTCAGAGTGCGTACGCCATCCAGCGCCGCGTCTGCCCATTTTGCTGCGCGAGCGTGATCTCCGCCACGGAACGCCTGTCGGCCACGTTCTTGCCACAGCTGCGCCTGCTCGATCGGGGCATCCGCTCCTTCGAGGAGCGCTGCGGCTTCAGCATAGCGGGTTTCTGCGTTGTCCCGCTTGCCGACGTCCCAGAGCAGCCGACCGATCTTGCGCAAAACTCGTGCCGACGCGACGCGATTGCCTGACTCGCGATATGCCTGCAGCACCGTTTCGTAGTGCTGGTGCGCGACCTCGCGGCGGCCCACCGGGCCGCTCAAATCGGCAATGCGCTCCGCGATTGCCAGCTTGAGCGGCGTTTGCCCGATCGCGCCCAACGCAGCCAGCGCTCGCTCATAGAAACGAAGGGCGTCGTCGTTGGCGTATATCATGCGAGCGCGATCGCCCGCCGCCTGCAAGTAATGCGCGCCTTTCTCCCGCTCCGCGCTCTGCGCGAAATGATGACCGAGCACGGTCAAATCCTCGAGCCGTTCCGGCTTGTCGCCACACAGCTGCTCCAAGGCGGCACCGACCCGCCCGTGGATATCGGTCCGGCGTTGCAACAGCAGATTCTGGTAGATCACGTCCTGCAGCAACGTTTGCGTAAAGCGGTAGCTTGGCGACGAGATCGAGCCTGATCCGGCGACCTCCTCGATGATTTCGGCATCGCAAAGCAGTTCGCAGCCGGCTTCCAAGCGGCCGGGTTCGGCTGTCACGGCTTTCAAAAGTGTGGCATCGAAACGCGGGCCGATCACCGCGGCTTCCTGGGCCAACCGGCGCACCTCCTGGGGCAGCCGGTCGACCCGGGCAAGCAGCATTGCCTGGATAGTGGCGGG
>NZ_RZSR01001138.1:0-1699 GCF_004023265.1 Mesorhizobium sp. M1A.F.Ca.IN.020.06.1.1 | reverse complement strand
GTCGAAGGCACCGAATCGTCGGAAAGCGAGGACGTGTCGCTGCGCGTCTTCGTCGGCCAGCGCGTGGCGAGCGTCTCGGCCACCGCCGCCTCCGACCCGAAGGCGCTTGCCGAGCGCGCCGTCGCCATGGCGAGAGTCTCCCCCGAGGATCCGTTCCAGGGCCTTGCCGACCCGGCGCTGCTCGCCCGCAATTTGCGTGATCTCGACCTCTTCGATCCGACTGAGGTGTCGGCCGATCAGCTCAAGGAGGCGGCGCTGGCAGCGGAAGCGGCGGCCCTTGCCGTCAAGGGCGTCACCAATTCCTCCGGCAGCAGCGCCAGCGCCGGCCTTGGCGGCCTGGTGCTTGCGACCTCGCATGGCTTTGTCGGCCAATATGTCGCGTCGCGCTTTTCGCGCTCGACCAGCGTCATTGCAGGCCAAGGCACGGCGATGGAACGCGACTATGAATTCTCCTCGCGCCAGCATTTCGCCGATCTCGACGCGCCGGAGGAGATCGGCCGCAAGGCCGGTGAACGCGCCGTGCGTCGCCTCGGCGCCCGCAAGGCGGCGACCGGCCCGGTCGACGTCGTGTTCGACCCGCGTGTGGCGCGCGGCATTGCCGGCCATCTCGCCGGCGCCATCAACGGCGCCGCGGTGGCGCGCAAGACCAGCTTCCTGCGCGACATGATGGGAAAGCAGGTAACCTCAAGCGCGATCACCGTCACCGACGAGCCGCTGCGGCGTCGCGGCCAGGCGTCGCGGCCCTTCGACGGCGAAGGCGTCGAGGGCGACAAGCTGTTGATGGTCGACAGAGGCGTGCTCAACCACTGGTTCCTGTCGACCTCGGCCGCGCGCGAGCTTGGTCTCGTCACCAACGGCCGTGGCTCGCGCAGCGGCTCTTCGGTTTCGCCGTCCTCGACCAATCTGGCCATCGAGCCCGGCGATCGCGCGCCGGAGGAGCTGATCGCCTCGCTGCAGCGCGGCTTCTACGTCACCGAGGTCTTCGGCCAGGGCGTCGACATGGTGACCGGCGAATACAGCCGTGGCGCCTCCGGCTTCTGGATCGAGAACGGCGCGCTTGCCTATCCGGTGGCCGAGGTGACGATCGCCTCCAATTTGAAGGCCATGTTCCTCAACATGGTGCCGGCGAGCGATCTCGACCGCAATTTCGGCACTGCCGCGCCGACGCTGCTGATCGAGGGGATGACCCTTGCCGGCGCCTGACATGGTCATCTCAGCCGAGACGCACGAAGACCTTGCTCTGCTGCGCGACGCCGCCCGGGAGGCGGGCACCATCGCCATGCGCTATTTCGGTCAAAACCCCCAGGTGTGGATGAAGGGCGGGACCTCGCCGGTCAGCGAAGCCGACCATGCGGCCGACGCCTATCTGCGCGAGACCCTGCTCAAGGCGCGGCCGAATTATGGCTGGCTGTCCGAAGAAACCGCCGACGATCATGCCAGGCTGTCGGCCCGCCGCACTTTCGTCGTCGACCCTATCGATGGCACGCGCGGCTTTCTCGATGGCCTGCATTCCTGGTGCGTCAGCGTCGCCGTGGTCGAGGATGGCCGCTCGCTGGCCGGCGTGCTCGAATGTCCGGCCAAGCGCGAGACCTATTGGGCGCTGCCGGGCGAGGGCGCGTTCCTCAACGGCAAGCGCATCCAGGTCCGCCAACTCGGCGATACCGTCGAGATCGGCGGGCCGAAGCCGCTGGTCGAGCGC
>NZ_RZSR01001137.1:0-1702 GCF_004023265.1 Mesorhizobium sp. M1A.F.Ca.IN.020.06.1.1 | reverse complement strand
GTTTCTTCCCTGCCGGCGTTTCCTCCGGCGCCAACTCGCTCTATAAGCCGCCTCTCGCCCCCGTGGCGAATCCGAAATTTGATAAGCCAGACACAGGATCGGCCGTTTGTTTCGCTTCTTCCGCTCGACGGAGAACCAGCGCCTTGTCGCAAGGCTGGTACGAGAATCTTTCCGGGAGCATAAATTCGGCTATGGCGCGGCCATTGTGTCGATGCTGGTGGTGGCCGCCATGACGGGGGCAAGCGCATGGATCCTGAAGGAGATCACCAACGAATTCGTGGTCTACAAGAGAGCGGATCGCGTCAACCTGATCGCGGCCGCGGTCGCCGCTATCTTCGTCCTCAAGGGCCTGGCGACCTTCGTTCAGGCCTATTTCATGAGCCGGGTCGGCAATGCCATCATCGCCGATAGGCAGCGAAAGATCTATGACCGGATCCTGGCGCAAGGCATCGAATTCTACCATTCGACCTCGTCGTCCGACCTGATCACCCGCATGACCAACAACGCCCAAGCCGCGCGCAGCGTGCTCGACCTCGTCGTCACGTCCTATGTGCGCGATCTGGTGACGTTGATCGTGCTGGTCGCAGTGATGGTCTGGGAGCAGCCGGCGCTGTCGCTGATCTGCTTCGTCGTCGGACCGGTGGCGATCTACGGCGTCAACAGCATTCTCAAGCGCGTGCGCCAGATCGCCAAGATGGAATTCCGCTCGCTCGGCCAGATCGTGCATGTGATGCAGGAAACGGCAATCGGCGTGCGCGTCGTCAAATCCTTCAATCTCGAAGGCGCGATGCGCAAGCGCATGTACAAGGCCGTGTCGGACGTCCAGAACCGCGCCAACAACATCGCGACGCTCGAGGCAGCCACCAGCCCGGTGATGGAAACGCTTGCCGGTCTGGCGATTGCCGGCGCAGTCTTCATCAGCGGCTTCCTGGTGCTGCAGGGCGGCCAGATGCCGGGCAACATCATGGCCTTTATCGGGGCGCTGCTGCTCGCTTATGAGCCGGCAAAGCGGCTGGCGCGCGTGCGCATCTCGCTGGAGACCGGCATCGTCGGCGTGCGCATGATGTTCCAGCTTGCCGACCGGCCGCTGACGCTGGCCGAAAAGCCCGGCGCCAAGCCGCTGCAGCCGGGCCCGGGCGAAATCCGCTTCGACAATGTCAGCTTCGCCTATCCCGAGAGCCCGCCGGTTTTCGAACAGCTCAACCTGACCCTGGCGGCCGGCAAGATGACGGCGCTGGTCGGACTTTCCGGCGGCGGCAAGTCAACGATCCTCAACCTGATCATGCGCATGTACGACCCGCAAAGCGGCAAGGTCATGTTCGACGGCCAGGACATCTCCTTCGCCACGCTCGATTCACTCAGGCAGAAGATTGCCTATGTCAGCCAGGACACGTTCCTGTTCGCCGGCACCATCATGCACAACATACGTCTCGGGCGTCAGGACGCGACCGACGAGGAGGTGATCGCCGCGGCCAAGGCCGCCAACGCGCATTACTTCATCAGCGCCATGGCCAAGGGCTACGAGACGGAGGTGGGCGAGAACGGCTCGTTGCTGTCCGGCGGCCAGCGCCAGCGCATCTCGATCGCGCGCGCCATGCTGCGCAATGCCGAGATCCTGCTGCTCGACGAGGCGACCAGCGCGCTGGACGCCGAATCGGAAGCGCTGTTCCGCGACGCGCTGCAGCAACTCACGGTCGGACGC
>NZ_RZSR01001136.1:0-1702 GCF_004023265.1 Mesorhizobium sp. M1A.F.Ca.IN.020.06.1.1 | reverse complement strand
GCGGCCGGGCATCCAGGTCGCCAGCCGGGCGAGAAGCCCGGATGCCGAAGCGAGCTTGACGACCGCGATGCCGGCAAGCACTGCGCCGAACCAGGGAAACAGCGGCACATAGTCGTTCGAGCGCGGGTTGGTCGGCGACAGCCCGACCCACCACAGCGCCGGATGGTCGAAGACTTCCGACCGCAGATAATAAGGCGCCGCAATCACGGCCGCGGCGACGATCGCCGTCAGCAATGTCGGCAGCCTGAGAAAAGCCAGGCCGAGCAGGCTTGCCAGCGCGATCTCGTGCAGGATGCCGAAGAAGATGAAGCCGTCCGGCGTGGCGATATAGGTGACGACCGAGATGGCGATCGCCGCACCCGCAACCATCGCAAAGCGCTTCCAGAAGCCAGGCCAACGGATATGGCGGCCATGTGCGAGGAACAGGCTGACACCGACCAGGAACAGAAAAGTCGAGGCGATGCAGCGGGCGTAGAGCTTCCACCAACCGAAGGCGGTGAGGCCCGGCGAGGTGTAGCCGAAGTTTTCGAGATCCCAGGTGAAATGATAGCTCGCCATCGCGATCAGCGCGATGCCGCGCAGGACGTCGATGGCGACGATGCGGCCGTGTTTCGGCGCGTCTTGAACGGCGACGCCGGTCGTCTGAAGGGTCATTGATCTCGCAATCCGATTCAGTCGTGCCAAACGACTATCACGGTTCGGGCGAACAACAGAGGGTGGATCGGCTGCTGCCATTCAGGCGGCATGGCAAGCCGCTTTAGGCCAGCGGCGGAAAGCCTCTGGCCGGCTTCGCTTTTCGGCCTCTCGGAGTCGGTTTCCTGCTACCGGTCCGCGACTGGTCCGGCCAGATTTGGCGAGCGATTCACTTTTCGGAGGGCCGATGTCCACCCATGTGCGCCATCCGATCTGGCTTCCGGCTCTCAGGCCCGCCGATGCGCGCACCTTCGCTTCGCTCTATGCGGTCGAATCCTTTGCTCGCGCCACCATCTCCAGCGTCATCCCGATCAGGCCTACGAAATCCTGCACAACGAGCAGATCGTCTCGATCCTCTACACCATCGTGTCGCTGCTCGGGCTGTCGGTGACGCTGTTCATGCCGATGCTGATCCGCCGCTTCGCGCGGCGCTGGGTCTACACGGCCGGCTGCCTGATGCTGGCGATCGGCTCGGTGTTCTTCGTTACCCACACGCTGCCGGGACAACTCGCCGGGATGCTGTGCCGTGTCATGGGGGCGAGCGCGCTGTCCATCACGCTTAACCTCTACATCATGGACCATATCCGCAAGACCGACTTCATGCAGGCGGAATCGCTGCGCATGGCTTGGTCGATGTTCGCCTGGACCGGCGGGCCGACGCTCGGCATTTTCCTCTATACGCGCTTCGGGATTTATGCCGCAAACGGCGCGGTCGTGGCTTTCGCGCTGGCGCTGCTGGCGTTGTTCTGGACCTATCGGCTGGGCGACAACCCTTCGATCCGTCCCGGCAAGAGCCGTCCGATCAACCCGCTCGCCAATATCGGCCGCTTCGTCGCGCAGCCGCGGTTGCGCCTCGCGTGGCTGATCGCCTTCGGGCGCTCGTGTTTCTGGACGACCTTCTTCGTCTATGGCCCGCTGTTCATGGTGATCACGGGCGAGGGCAAGCTTGCCGGCGGGCTGCTGGTTTCGGCCGCCGAAGCGCTTTCCCGCCCTGCCCCAGAAGATCGCC
>NZ_RZSR01001135.1:0-1703 GCF_004023265.1 Mesorhizobium sp. M1A.F.Ca.IN.020.06.1.1 | reverse complement strand
GACTAACGGCTTCGATCCGAAGGCCGAGTTCAGGGCAGCGGGAAGCGCTTCGTCCCTGACGTCGCCGGCGAGTTGGAATCGCACTTCGATGAAATTCGTATTCTCAAGCTGCGGCTCGAATGTCTGCGTGAATTGATGCAGGAAACCGCGACGGTCCTGCGCGTTGGCAAGCCCCTGTCCGCTATCGGTGAAGATCTCGATGTCGCGCTTCTCGCCCTGTTCATTGGCGCGTGTGCCGACATAGGCGAGCAGGGCGCCGGCCTGCCTGCCATTGGCCGCGCTCGACAAGACTTTGAACACCGCCGGCTGCGCGCCAGCGGCGTAGGTCGCACGTGCCGCAACGGCCCTCGCCTCTCGGGTCGACCGCGCCAAGTGTCGAGCGGACGGGAGCGCGCCTGACCTTCCGCCGCCTCCGCCACGACGCCGCCATTCTTCTTCCTCTTCCTTGACGAAAGCACCGAGCGCGAGGCCGAAAATGGCTATCGCGCCTTTTGCGTCGCTGGATGAACGCAAGCTCCCGCTCGCACCAGACAGCGGTATCGCGCTGGGCGGTCCTCGTCTGCCTCCGGACGAAACAGGTGCCGTCGCGACGCGGGGACTCGTCGGGTGCTTTGCGCTCGCCACCGACCATTGCCCGCCAGCTTGGGGCGAAGGCCAGCGGCCATTGCGGAGGCCGCCTGCATGGGCGTTCATCGTTTGACGATCGGCCGTCTCCCGGCGAGCCCAAAGCTTGTCATCCTTGAGATCCTCGAGATCGCCAGCGCCTGGCATGCGCAAATAGCGTTCGATCTCGGCAGCATATCCGGCAAGGCGACCGCTCATGCTTTGATCTCTTTTCGCTTGCGCGGCGTCGCAATCATCGCCTTTAACTCTTCGCGGAACCGACGCACGAGCTCGCCAACGGCGATCAAGGCGCGCTCGAGATCTTCATCATCCGCCACCCGGCCATCGTTTATGGCGCGGACCGCCTGATTGAAATTTACACCGACACGGCGAAGCTGGTCCGTGGCCTCCTCAATGGCAGGTCGCAGCTCTCCCGTAACTGCCGGAAGAAAGCCCGCTTCGACCCTCACAAGGCGGCGAACCACTTCGCTGACCGTCACCGCCTCTCCATCGGCGAGGGCGCGCAACCGCTCCATTTCGACGCTTGAGAACCGCACATGCAGCACCTCGCCATAGCGACGGGATGCTTTCTGGGTTCCTGTTTGGCCGTTGTTGGATCTCATCTGTAAGCCCGCCTGCGGGCGCTAAGGCCCTTGGGCCGCGCCGTCTTTTTTCGTGTGTAACACAAAAAAGGCTATCCTGCCAAAGCAAAAACAAACAACCACGAAGATTCTTAATTCCATCCGCAATTGAGACGAGGTTTTACGGATCGTACCTAACTTCTCATGTTAACATGGAAACATAATGTTGTCGCGACATTGCGCATTGCTGACTTATCAACAGGCCGGCTTCGCGATCTGTTACTGTCGTAACATGCCGCCTTGTTGCGAAGTCATCATGCTAACATGACGACAAGTTGCAACGAGCAGGGAACCTGAGCTCGCGCGACCGGGATCGCGGCGACCGCCGTGCGTTATCAGGTAAGGCGGAAAACCTGAGACATGCGCCCGGGGCCGACAGGCATGGCCGATTTGCGCCGGGCCAAGCATCGATGGCACGCCCAGCCGGCGCGGCCTCGGGCGTTCTCTGCAATCCTTACG
>NZ_RZSR01001134.1:0-1704 GCF_004023265.1 Mesorhizobium sp. M1A.F.Ca.IN.020.06.1.1 | reverse complement strand
GTGCTCAAGGGTGCGCCCAACCAGGCAAACGCGATGAAATTTGTCGCCTACTGCGTTCGGCCTGAAGTGCAGGCGCGGCTAAATAACCAGTTGGGCGGCACCCCTGTGTCCAAAAAGGCGCGGCCGATGTTGTCATCCGAGGTGCGCAAGTGGCAGCCGGATTTCGATAGCCCCGCTAACCTGTTCATTGATGTACCTTATTGGGCAGAGAACAGTGAGGCGGTGACGGCGCGCTTCAAGGAATGGATGCTGAGTTGATTGCCTTTTGGGCTGGGACGATCACCTCGTGACCCGTCCCAGCCAAGAAAAACCATTTCTCATCAGAAACATTCGACACGGTTATGGATCAGTCTAGCAGCATTCGCACGACTGCAATCTTTATGTCGCCCGCAGCACTGATCGCGGCGGTAATCGTGCTGCCGCCTCTTTTGTATGTGCTATACACCAGCGTCAATGGATCAGCTCTAACACTTCAAGTTTACACCGAGGTTTTGACAAGTGCGCTTTTCAGAAAAACTCTGGAAACGACCATTATTATATCCAGTGTTTCCTGCGCAGTGAGTGTGATACTAGGATATGTAATTGCAGTACATATCGCAAATCAACCGGTCCGGCGAAGAGCAATTCTGATGGGTCTGGTTCTCCTTCCGCTGTGGACTAGTATATTAGTGAAATGCTTTGCGTTTACAGTTATCTTGGGGCGGGAAGGTGTCATAAACACTATTCTTAGCTGGGCATTCGGCGCGGAGGTACATTTGCCGCTCATACTCAATCGAGTTGGCACTCTCGTCGGCATGATCAACTGGCAAGTTCCGATCGTCGTCTTGTCAGTTCTCGCCAGCCTGCTTGCTATTGATGATGCAATCTACCGCGCAGCCGCAATAATGGGAGCTAAGCCGGCCCGCATATTCTGGACGGTGACGGTCCGTTTGAGCCTACCTGGGCTATTTGCTGGCCTGATAATCATTTTCGTCTCGTCATTGAGCACGTTCATGGTGCCGGCGTTACTTGGCGGTCCAAAAGATAATATGCTGTCGAATCTGGTAGATTACTACACGCGGCAGGTATTAGACTGGCCCAAGGCTTCAACGATAAGTGTTGTGTTGGTTGGCATGTCGCTTATTCTCGCAAGCCCTGTGGCGATCTGGCGCCGCCGTAAGGCTTCGCGGTAAGGCTTAGGAGATTGCTCGTGTCTAGCAACATTCACGATCCGCATTCCCGCCGTTATCGCGCATTGGGTACAATAATGGCCGCGATCGTCTACATATTTCTCTTGTCACCCATCGTGGTGACTATCCCGATGGCGTTCGGTCCCGCAAACACTCTCACTTTCCCTCCAGCCAATTATTCCTTTGACCTGTTTAGGATCTTCTTCAGTTCTCCCGATTGGCTAGGGCCGCTTTTCCAAAGCACCAAAATTGCGTTAGCGACAACAACGTTGTCGGTTTTTATCGGTACACTGGCAGCCTACTGGATCGTGCGCCACGAGTTTTTTGGCAAGCGGCTAGTGACAAGCATAATCATGAGTCCGCTCATAGTCCCCGGTATAGTGGCGAGTCTTGGGCTGTACATATACTTTTCTTACCTAAGAATAAACTCAACAACGGTATCAATTATACTAGGACACCTTATGGCGGTATTGCCATTCGTGGTTGTGATGCTCATGGCTGGCATAGTCAAATTGGATAGAAATCTGGAATTCGG
>NZ_RZSR01001133.1:0-1704 GCF_004023265.1 Mesorhizobium sp. M1A.F.Ca.IN.020.06.1.1 | reverse complement strand
GTCCAATGTTTCCGCCACTTGCCTTGCTTTCCCTTCGGTTCAGGCCACCGCGTCGAAATAGGTGGCGAATTCCGCGCGTATGGTGCTTTCGTCCGCGACGTCGCGGTCCTTTATATAGGCCAGCGCCCGCTCCGCTCTCGCCAAGGACTTGCCTTCGAGCACCGTCGTACGCGACGCGATCCCCGACATTTCCTCGAAAACGCCGTTGCAGTGAAGGACGAGATCGCAGCCCGCCGCAAGGATCGCGGCCGCCTTTGTCGGGAAATCCCCAGAAAGTGCCTTCATCGAGGTGTCGTCGCTCATCAGGAGCCCGTCGAAGCCGATCTCGCCACGGATCACCTCGTTGACGACCTTGGCCGAGGTCGTCGCCGGATTGTCCGGGTCGATCGCGCTGTAGACGACATGCGCCGTCATCGCCATCGGCAGGTGGTTGAGCGCCTTGAACGGGGCGAAATCATGTTGCCGCAACTCGGCGAGGGGCGTGTCGACCGTCGGCAGCGCGAAATGCGTATCGGCAAAGGCGCGGCCGTGGCCGGGAATATGCTTCATGACCGGCAGGACGCCACCCGACATCAGGCCCTCGGCCGAAGCCCGGCCAAGCTCGATCACGGCATTTGGTTCCATACCATAGGCGCGCGCGCCGATGACATCGCTGGCGCCCGCAATGGGCACGTCGAGCACCGGCAGGCAGTCGGCGGTGATGCCGTGGCGCAGCAGATCGAAGGCGTGAAGCCGCGCGAGCAGCCACGCGGCACGGCGGCCGGCCTCGCGATCGTCGCGCCAAAGCGCGCCGAGCGCTCCGCCTGCAGGATAGTTCGGCGCCAGCGGCGGTCGCAGGCGCTGCACCCTGCCGCCCTCCTGGTCGATGAAGACCGGGGCATCCGGGCGTCCGACGCTCTCGCGCATCGAGGCGACCAGGTCGCGGATCTGCTCGGTCTCGCCGACATTGCGCGCGAACAGGATGAAGCCCCAAGGACGCTCGTCGCCGTAGAAGCGGATTTCATCTTCAGTGAGGGATTTCCCGGCGCAGCCGAGGATCATGGATTTTGATTCGGTCATGGATCGAAGCTTAGAGCAATTCCAGGAAAAGTGTGTAACGGTTTTGCGTCCGGAATTCCGTAAAAACAAGGAGTTATGCGGGTTCGGTGATTCTGCCGGCGCTGAACCGCTCTAAGATTTTGCGAACCAAAGGGGAATCACCCCTGACCGGTGCCGCATGAATGACGACAGCCGTCCACAACGAAAAAGCCGGCGCGGCCTCGCGGCGACGCCGGCTCTGAACGGTGGTAAATGATCAGCGCGACACGAAGCAGGTGCCGCCGGCCGCCTTGTAGTTGGTGCACAGATTGATCGCGTCGTTGCGCGACTGGGCCGGGACCCGGACTCGGTAGAAAGTGCCCTTGCCGGCGATCTGCGCCTTGACGATGTTGGCTGTGCGTCCGGCGAGCACACTTCCGTAACGGCGCTGCAGGTCCTGGTAGGTGGACTGGGCGCTTTCAACCGTCGGCTGCGAAGCGATCTGCATCGACCACGAGCCGCCGCCTGCCGCCGCCGGATCGATGGAGGCGACCTGGTCGGGCTTGACCTCGCCGACGATATCGACCGGCTGATCGGACGGACGCGGCGGCGCCACCGGCACCTTCGCCGGCGTGTTGGCGGACTGGACCCTGGCTTCGGTCTTCGCCGCGGCGGCTAGCTTCACCG
>NZ_RZSR01001132.1:0-1706 GCF_004023265.1 Mesorhizobium sp. M1A.F.Ca.IN.020.06.1.1 | reverse complement strand
ACATCGGAGAGCCGCATTGCCTGAAGCGGCACGTCGGCTGGACTGGCGATCTGGGCATCGACCGGAAGAAAGTAGTTCTCCCCCTCGAACTGCACGCCGTGGCCGGCAAGATAGACGAAGACGACCGCGTCGGGACCGGCGGCGGAAACCTTGCCGAGAAAATCGCGCAGCGCGCCGCGCAGCGAGTCCTGATCGACATCGCGCGCGCCGACGACGTCGAACCCTGCCGCCTGCAGGGTCTGCGCGATCAGGCCGGCGTCATTGGCGGCAGTCGCGAGCTCGCCGGACTGATAGGCGCCGTTGCCGATGACGAAGGCGAGACGTTTTTGCTCTTGCGCGAGCGCACCGGTCGCGGACGCGGCGCCAAAAGCGATGAGAACGATGAGGCTGAGGAATTTTAGAAGCGTCTGCATGGCAATGCGCTGTCCGTTATCCGTCATCCGCCATCCGCTTATTTCAGTAACGCCGAAAGAGCAGGAATGTTTCCCTAACAGCGCAAAACTAAGACCTGCAAGAAGGCGGCTTTAGGGCGCAAATTTCGGAAAAGAGAGCCTTCAAGTTTCTTGCGAACCGGCTCTCGCGGACTACCGGCGCCGCTTCGGCTTCTCCAGCAGCGCGACGGCCTCGACATGCGGCGACCACAGGAACTGGTCGATCGGCGTCACGCTCTTCAGTTGATAGCCGCCGTCGATGAGGATGCGCAGATCCCGCGCCAGCGTCGTCGGATTGCAGGAGACGGCCGCGACCAGCGGCACGTCTGAGCGGGCGATCTGCTTGGACTGATCCTCCGCGCCGGCGCGCGGTGGATCGAAGACGAGGCCGTCGAAGCCGCTCAGCTCCTTGAAGGTCAGCGGCCTGCGGAAGAGGTCGCGACGCTCGCTGGTCACGCGCTTCAAGCCGCTGGCGAAGCGGGAGGCACGGTCGAGCGCGGCAAGCGCCGGGGCGTCTCCCTCCACGGCGTGGACCTCCGACTTCGCCGCCAGCCGGAGCGCGAAGCTGCCGCAGCCGGCGAACAGGTCGGCGACCTTCTTGGCACGCGACAGGTGCTGGCAGACGAGACCGGCCATCGTCTGCTCGGCGGCCTCCGTCGCCTGCAGGAAGGCGCCGGGCGGCAGGGCGACGGCGACCGAGCCGAACTGCACCACCGGCTTCTTCGGCTCGACGATCACCTCGCCGTCGATCGAAAGCCTCGCCAAGCCCGCGGCCATCACGAAATTGGAAGCGATGCGGCGCTGGTTTTCGCCGAGCTTGCCCGCGTCATGGACGGCGACATCGAGGCCGGACGCCGTGGCGGTGACGGTCATGTGGAAGGCTTTCGGCGTCGCGCAGACCAGTCCTGCCAGCCTTCGCAAAGGATCGAGCGCATCAACGATTGCCGGCAACGAGATCGGGCATTCCTCGATAGGAATGATCTCGGAGGAGAGCGCGCGCACGAAGCCGAGCAGCATGCCGGCATCGGTGCGCCGAGCGCTGAAGACGACGCGCCGGCGCGTGTGCGGTGCGCAAGGCACCAGCGCGTCGATCTGACCAGCGATGCCCTTGATCTTGAGCGCCTGCACCACCCGTTCGCGTTTCCACTGCCGGTAGCCGTCGGCCTCGAAATGCTGCAACGCGCAGCCGCCGCATTCGGTGAAGTGTCGGCAGGGCGGATCAACCCTAAGCGGTGAAGCCTCAACAACCGACATCAGCGTCGCGCGGTCCTTCCG
>NZ_RZSR01000112.1:0-9440 GCF_004023265.1 Mesorhizobium sp. M1A.F.Ca.IN.020.06.1.1 | reverse complement strand
CCGTCGGCGACATCGACCGCGCTGACCTCGCCCGCCGCATCCAGGAAGCCAGGGAAGACGCCGCCGACGCCAAGGACGACGAGGCCCGCAGCAAGGCCGAGCAGTTTCTCAGCCAGCTCACCACGTTGGAAGGCGCGCTGCTGCCGGCCTGACGGCGGCCTCTTACGATGGACTGAAAGAGAGCGGGCTTGCCCCGGGGCTTGCCCCGCTTTTTTGTTTGCCCCGTTTTCTCGTTTTCTCGTTTGGGAGACGGTCCGCCCTGCTTGTCAGGGTGTCGTGCCGTTTCATGCAAACGGCGAGCCGCTCTAATCTCGTCAGCAAGGCAGTGCGCCTGTTCTGAAACTCGAACGGGGGCCGACTATGCCACACGGCAGGTCGTGAACGGTCGGGCGAGTAGTCGGTACAGACGCGCTACTCGGCCAGCTGGGGCGGTTCTTTGCCGATGCCGATCGCCGCGAGAGCCAGCTTCGGACCGCCTTGCTTGAAATGGACGAGATGAGTGGCGACAGACTCGATCAACTTCTGTCGCTCCGGATGAGCTTTGGCAAAGCCGGCGAGGTCGAACACGGCCTCCGTCATCTCCGCCGTCGGCAGAATCCGGGCGAAGATGTCGCTGAGGGCGGTATCGAGTGGATCGGTGAAATGGCCCTCCGGCAAGCTGCCACCGCGCGCGGCGCATGCGGCGATCCAGGCGGCGACCACCAGCGTCAGGTGTACGAACTCGGTCCCGGCTTCGAGGCATTCGATGGCTGACGCGACGATGCGCTGCGGCAGTTTCTGGCTGCCGTCATTGGCGATCTGCGCCGTGCGATGGGCAAGCGCGGTGTTGGAGAAGCGCTGGGCGAGCTCGGCCGTGTAGGCGGCCGTATCGAGACCTGCATCCTGGGGCAGCGTCGGCACGGCTTCGGCCCACAATGCGTCGACAAACCGTCGGATCGACGGGTCGGCGAAGGCGCGGTCGACGGTGGCGTGGCCGCTGAGCAGGCCAAGATAGGCGATGCCGGAATGCGCGCCGTTGAGCAGCCTCAGCTTCATGTCCTCGAAGGGACCGACATCCTCGACCATGGTGACGCCGAATTTCTCCCAGGCCGGCCGCCCGGTGGGGAAACGATCCTCAATCACCCATTGCCGGAACGGCTCGGTCATCACCGGCCAGGCATCCTCGAGACCAAGCTCGCCGGCGATGCGCGCCCGGTCGGCGTCGGTGGTCGCAGGCACGATGCGGTCGACCATGGAAGACGGGAAGGCCACTTCGTTGGCGACATGGCTGGCGAGTTCGGCATCGCCCTGTCGAGCGAGCCCGGCATCGCCCTGTCGAGCGAGCCCGGCATCGCCCTGTCGAGCGAGCCGTAAGTCGCGCAGTTTCGCGAACTCGATCAGCAGGCGGTGCAGCGTGGCGCCGTTGGCCGGAAGGTTGTCGCAGCACAGCACCGTGAAGGGCGGCGTGCCGGCGGCGCGGCGGCGCGCAAGCGCCTCGGCCAGGAAACCATGCGCCGTCTTCGGCGATCCAGGGTTTCCCAGATCGTGGACGATGTCGGGATGAGTTTCGTCGAGCCTGCCGTCGGCGGCCCTTAGATAGGCCTTTTCGGTGATGGTCAGCGTGACGATGCGGGTGCGCGGATCGGTGAGCGCGGTAAGCACAGCGTCCGGATCTTCGGGCGCCACCAGCAACGACAGGATCGAGCCGATGATCTGCAACTGCTCGCCGGCGCTTTCCCTCACCGCCAGTGTGTAAAGCCCGTCCTGCGGCGACAGCGCATCGCGTGTATCGGGACTGCGCAGCGAGACGCCAATGATGCCCCAACCCGTATCGCCATCCGCCAGGCAGGCGTCGACATAGGCCGCCTGATGAGCGCGATGGAAGGCGCCGACGCCGAGATGGACGATGCCGGGCGTCACGGCGCCGCGATCGTAGCGGGGTACGGCGATTGCGCCCGGCAGCTGCGCGATCGAGGCGTTCGACAGACGGCTGTTCATTGGGTTTGAAGTCTCCGATCGGCGCGTCGAGCCTGGCAGGAATGGCGGCAGCGGCGTAGCACCCGCCGCTGCCCGGTACAATGGCCGGGCCTTATGCAAAAGTCATCATACAACTGGCTGGTTTTTGTATGTTGGCAATGTGTTTGCTAATCCACCAATGGGGCAGCCTGGGAGGAGCGAAGTGGCTGCATTGACTGATCCGGACCTGTTGTTCGCGCCGGAAACGCGAACGCTGGCTCGCGCCCTTCATGCAGGGGTCAAGGACCTGCCGATCGTCAGCCCGCATGGCCACACGGACCCGCGCTGGTATGCGCTCAACGAGCCCTTTCCCGACCCCGCGCAGCTCCTGATCGTCCCGGACCACTACATTTTCCGCATGCTGTTCAGCCAGGGCGTGCCGCTGGAAAAGCTCGGCGTGCCGACGCTCGACGGAGCGCCGGTCGAGACCGACGGCAGAACGATCTGGCGGCGCTTTGCCGAGCATTACTATCTCTTCCGCGGCACGCCGACCCGGCTCTGGCTCGACCATGTGTTCGAGCACCTGTTCGGCATCGACGAACCGCTCAACGCCAGCACCGCTGATCGGTGCTATGACACGATCGCGGCGCTGCTTCAGCGCGTCGACTATCGGCCGCGGGCGCTGTTCGAGCGGTTCAACATCGAGGTGATCGCCACCACCGAAGGCGCGCTCGACGATCTCAAATGGCATCGCATGATCCGTGACAGCGGTTGGCAGGGCCGTGTCGTTACCGCCTATCGGCCGGACGCCGTGGTCGATCCCGACTTCGAAGGTTTCCTGGCCAATCTCGATCGCCTGGGCGAAATCACCGGATGCGACACCGGCACATGGGCCGGCTATCTCGAGGCGCACCGAAAACGCCGCGCCTATTTCAAGGAATTCGGCGCCACCTCGTCCGATCACGGCCATCCGACCGCCGACACCGCCAATCTTTCCGACACCGCGGCGCAGGAGCTGTTCGACAGCATCCGCCGCGGCTCGGAGGACGAGCGCGAGCGAAAACTGTTTCGTGCCCAGATGCTGACCGAGATGGCCAAGATGAGCCGCGACGACGGGCTGGTGATGCAGATCCATCCCGGGTCGTGGCGCAATCATTCGCCGGCTGTTTTCCAGAAATTCGGCCGAGACAAGGGCTTCGATATCCCGACCCGGACCGATTATGTGACGGCGCTGAAGCCGCTGCTCGACTGCGTCGGGCTGGAGCGAGACCTGACGATCATCCTGTTCACGCTCGTCGAGACGAGCTATGGGCGCGAGTTGGCGCCGCTCGCCGGCGTCTATCCGGCGCTGAAGCTTGGGCCGGCCTGGTGGTTCCACGACAGCCCGGAAGGCATGCGCCGCTTCCGCGAGATGACCACCGAGACGGCGGGCTTCTACAATACGGTCGGCTTCAACGACGACACGCGCGCCTTTCCATCGATCCCGGCGCGCCACGACGTCGCGCGGCGTGTCGACTGCGCCTTCCTGGCGCGGCTCGTCGCCGAACATCGGCTTCGCGAGGAGGAAGCGTATGAGCTGGCGCGCGAGCTTGCCTACACGCTTGCCAAGAAGGCGTACCGGCTCTGAGCCGGTCGCCAGGATTTGAGAGGCATGAAGTTCCGCATCATCCAATCGGACGTCTTCGTCGAACATGGTCGGCAAGATCACGGTCTGGGAAGCGATGCGCTCGATCTGGTCATTCTACGGCGCGGGTATCGTGGTTCTGGCGCTGGTGACGTATATTCCCGCGATCTCGCTGTGGTTGCCAAGTGTCTTCAAGTAGGCGTCCTCAAATAGGGCGTTCAGATAGAGGAGTGCGACGGTGGCCGGGCCCACGACGGATCTCAGGGTCGAACGGAAGCCGAAGCTGTCGGAAACGGTGGTCGCGGCGATCCGCAAGCAGCTGTTGGCGGGCGAGATCCCGCCCGGGCACAAGCTGCCGACCGAAGGACAGCTCACGGAAACCTTCGGCGTCAGCCGCACCGTCATTCGCGAGGCGCTGGCAAAGCTTGCCGCCGACGGTCTCGTCGAGGCGTGGCAGGGCGCCGGCGTGTTCGTAACTGAACACATCTCCACCACGCTCGGCGTTTTGACCGCCGACATGGGCGCCAAGGATTCGATCGCGCTCAACGTGCTCGAGGTGCGGCTGGCGATCGAGATCGAATCGGCCGGCCTTGCCGCCATCCGCCGCAACGCGGCGCAAGAGGCGGCGATCCAGGAGGCTTTCTTCGAGTTCGAGCGGCTTCTGCTCGCCAGCCAGCCGACCGGTCCGGCGGATCTCGCCTTCCATAGGGCAATCGCCAGCGCCACCAATAACCCGTTCTATGTCGAGATGCTCGACGTGCTCGGCCGCCGCGCCATTCCCTGCGACGTAACCTCGCCCTGGTCGGCCGAGCTCGTCCAGTCCGACGAGTACCAGCGTGGCCTGCAACGGGAGCATCTGGTGATCCTCAATTCGATTTCGGCGGGCGACGCCGAAGCCGCGCGCGAGGCGATGCGGGCACATCTCACCTCAAGCCAGCAGCGCTACCGCGAGCGCTTGCAGGCGCGGCAGGCCTATTACGCAAAGTCCGTGGCGGCTGCGTCGACCGGATAATCATTCGAGCAAGGTAGAGATGGACCAGACACACACCGGCGCTTTCATCTGGGCCATGGCTGGCGACAATGTCGACTATATCGACGTCGACAAGGTGGCGATGGACCAGCTCAAGTGAGCGATCTTTTCGCCTTCAGCCTTGCGGGAAAACGCATCCTCGTCACCGGCGCCAACACCGGCATCGGCCAAGGCATTGCAGTGTCGGTCGCGCGCGCCGGCGGCGCCGTCATCGGCGTCGGGCGCTCGGCGATGGATGAAACCGCGGAGGGGATCGCGGCCATTGGTGGCCAGTTCGAAACCGTGGCCGCCGATCTCGGCGATCCTGCCGCGGCTGCCGTCATGCTCGACCGGATATGGGACGAGAAGGGACCGCTCGACGGCTTGGTCAACAATGCCGGCATCATACGACGCGCCGACGCGGTCGATCTGACCGAAGCCGACTGGGACGAGGTGATGGACATCAATTTGAAGGCGGTCTTCCGGCTTTGCCAGAGTTTTGCCAGACGCGTGCTGGCCGAGCCCGGGCGGCGCGGCAAGATCGTCAACATAGGCTCGGTGCTGAGCTTCCAGGGCGGCATCCGCGTCGCCTCCTACACCGCTTCGAAACATGGTGTGCTTGGCCTCACGAGGCTGCTCGCCTGCGAATGGGCGGCGAAAGGCATAAACGTCAACGGCATCGCGCCGGGCTATATCGAAACCAACAACACCGAAGCCTTGCGCGCCGACCCCGACCGCAGCGCCGCCATCCTCGGACGCATTCCCGCGGGGCGCTGGGGCCGGCCGGGCGACATCGGCGACGCGGCCGTTTTCCTGCTCGCGCCCGCGTCGGACTACATGCATGGCGCGGTGATGCCGGTGGACGGCGGCTGGCTGGCGCGGTAACCATTCTGCCAATTTCGAACGGAAGCTAAGCGATGACGCCTCTCTTTTCACATGCCGGCGAAAAAGCCTGGGAGCCGACGCCCGACGGCAACAGACGGCGCGTGCTGGTGCACACGGCCGAACTGATGATGGTCGAATTCGCCTTCGACAAGGGCGGCCTCGGCGCGCTGCATTCGCATCCGCACGTCCAGGCAAGCTATGTCGCCGAAGGCCGCTTCGAAGTCACCATCGACGACAAGTCAGAGATCCTGGCAGCGGGAAGCAGCTTCATCGTGCCGTCCAACCTGGTGCACGGCGTCAGGGCGCTGGATGCGGGGCGGCTGGTCGACAGTTTTGCGCCTTATCGGGCCGACTTCCTATAGCGATATTCCTGTTGCCAAAGAAAAACCCGCGCCGTGAGGCGCGGGTTTGTTGCCTGGGCGCAGGTGGCGCCGCCGCGGTACTCAAACATTGCCGCAGGACGACAACGGTGCCGCAACATGGTGAAGATAGGTTTAACGAAGAGGACTGGCACTCTGCCGGCATATCGGCCAAAGAGACGGCGCGCCGCAGCTTTGGCATCGGATGAACTAAGCCGGCGGGAGCGGAAGTCGGAAATGGACGTCGCACGAAAATCAGAGGCCTTTTTGCGCAAGGCCATCAGGCGGCCGATAAGAGAGGTTCGGCGCTTGGCACTGGACGTGAAGCGGCTGTGGCGGCTTTGGTTTGCTGGACGCTCGGCGCCTTACAAGAAGATATTCATTGCCGGCTGCGCGCGCAGCGGAACGACGCTGACTCAGCGCCTGATGGGGTGTTTCGAGGACACCTTCGTCCATCGAGCCGAAGCGAAATACACCCAGCTGGATATGTTGGACCGCTCCGAAACCAACCTTGTCGTCAAGCGCACGGATCGGGGTTATGCGCATCTGGCGAAATTGCCCGCCGCCATTGGCCTGATCTATTGCGTTCGCCATCCTTTCGACGTGCTCACCAGCTCGCATCCGGAAAGCAGTGCGGAGCGCCGGTTCCATGTCACCTCCGAACGCTGGCTGGCCGAGTACGAGGCCTTGCTGCGGCTGAGAAAGGCGCAGCCGGAGCGCGCGATCGTCTATGTCCGCTACGAGGACATGATCGCTCGGCCGGACGAGGTCCAGGAGAGGATCGCGCGAGCATTCGACCTCAGGCCGCGTATCCGCTTCAGCGAGGATGCCGGCAACCCGATACGGGCAACATCGCTCAAGAAGTGGGAACGGAACGAGGAATACCTTGCCTATCTCAAAGCCCTGCCCCCGGCCTTCCTCGCCCGGCTGAGAGGGTTCTGTGACGAGTTCGGCTATGACATGCCGGAGTGGGCAAACGCATGACGTCGATGCTCGGCCTTTCAGCCGAACGGCGAGGACCGTTGATTACGCCCGATATGCTGCCGGGCGGTGAGGGAGCCAGCATAAACGGCCCATCGCTGGTGAGGATGCCGGCGTGGGCGACCGGCCGGCTCGCAACGTATCACCTCTATTTCGCGCATCACAACGGCACCCACATCCGCCTAGCCTATTCAGATACGCTGCAGGGTCCTTGGAGCGTTCACCCGGGCGGCGCGCTTTCGCTTGGCGAATGTCCTTTTCTGAGGGATCACATCGCCTCTCCCGACGTGCATGTCGACGAGCAGACCCGACGCATCGTCATGTATTTTCACGGCGCCGAGCGACATGGCCGCGAGCAGACGACCTTTGCGGCGACATCGGTCGACGGCCTTTGCTTCAACCCCAGCCCCCAGGCGCTAGGGCCGTTCTATGCGCGGATCTTTCGGCATGACGGCTGGTGGTATGGGCTTTTCGGCACCGGCAGTATCAGGCTTCGCCGATCTATCGATGGTCTTTCCGGTTTCGAGGAAGGGCCGGTCGTGCTGCCGGGCTCGAGCCGGGTTCGGCCGCGGCATGTGGCGGTGCAGAAGAACGGGGATTCGCTGATTGTCTATTATACGCGCAAGGGCGACGCGCCGGAGCGCGTGATTTACGGCAGCATCGACCTTTCCAAGGAGTGGCGGCGCTGGGTCGTGCGCGGCAGGACCGAATTGCTGAGACCCGGCACCGACTACGAGGGCGCCGGCCTGCCGGTTCGCCGCAGCAAGGCGGGCGTGGCAAGAAGCAAGGAGAACGGGCTGCGCGATCCGGCCATTTTCGAGGAGGATGGCCGGACCTGGCTGCTCTATGCCATTGCGGGCGAGAGCGGCATCGCGCTGGCCGAAATCCGACCGGGAGAACTCCGGGCTGTCGGGCTGCGAAAATTGATTGCGGATCTATGGAGCCGGCTTGGAGTCTGACGCGCCCTGCCTTTGCTAACCCTCGGCTCAGTGGACACTGCCGACCGCCTTGCCCTGCCATCTCAGTATCGCCGGGTTGCGGCGCAGGGAGGAGCCGACACCTCCGGCAGAGACGGCGGCGCCGCCAGGCAAAAACGGCGGACAGCACGGGTTGCGATGGCGTTCGGGCGATCCGCGCCTTAAGAACGTGACCTCAGCCGAAACCGGGAATCACTCTCAAATGCAAAACGCGATGGCGGGGCGGGCATCGGTGGCGGGCATTGCGGCGGAGGGACGCGATCCGAAGCAGCGCGTGCTGAAGGACGTGTTCGGCTTCGACGATTTTCGGCCCGGTCAGGCCGACGTGATAGAGGCGCTGCTGTGCGGCCGCCACGTGCTGGCGGTCATGCCGACCGGCGCCGGCAAGTCGCTCTGCTACCAGGTTCCGGCGCTGGTCCTTGGCGGGCTCACCATCGTCGTCTCGCCGTTGGTGGCGCTGATGCAGGACCAGGTCGCGGCGCTGCGGCTCGCCGGCGTCGCCGCCGATACGATCAACTCCTCGCTCGATCGCGATGCCAATGTCGCGGCGTGGCGCCGCGTCGCCTCGGGCCAGACGCATCTGCTCTATCTGGCGCCGGAGCGGCTAATGACCGAGCGGATGCTCGACGCGCTGGCCAGGCTCGACATCCGGCTGATCGCCGTCGACGAGGCGCATTGCATCTCGCAATGGGGACCAGCCTTTCGGCGCGAATATGAGGACCTTGCTCGGCTGCGCGACCTCTTTCCGAAAGTGCCGATCATCGCGCTGACCGCGACCGCGGACGAAACGACGCGCACCGACATTTCGGCGCGGCTGTTTGCCGAGCGTGTCGACACGCTGGTGCTGGGCTTCGACCGGCCGAACATCAAGCTTGCCATCGAGCCGAAGCAGGACAGCAAGCGCCAGCTGCTGCGTTTCGTCGAACGCCATGCGGGACAGAGCGGCATCGTCTATTGCCTGTCGCGCAGGAAGACAGAGGAGATGGCGGCCTTCCTCGAAAAGAACGGCGTCACCGCGCTCGCTTACCATGCCGGCATGAGCAAGGAGGCGCGGGACGCGAACCAAAACGCTTTCATGACGCTGTCCGGCGTGGTCATGGTGGCGACCATCGCCTTCGGCATGGGCATCGACAAGCCGGACGTCGCCTATGTCTTCCACACCGACCTGCCGGCGAGCCTCGAGGCCTATTACCAGGAGATCGGCCGTGCCGGCCGCGACGGGCGGCCGGCCGAGGCGCATATGCTCTACGGCCTCGGCGACATCCGCACGCGCCGCCTGTTCATCGACGACGAGGATGCCTCGCCGGAGCATAAGCGGCGCTCGCATGGCCGGCTGGATACGCTGATCGGCTATTGCGAGACGGCGCAATGCCGGCGCCAGGTCCTGCTTGGCTATTTCGGCGAAGGCGCCTCGCCTTGCGGCAATTGCGACAACTGCCTCAGCCAGGCGCCGCGCGCGGACGGCAGCATCGAGGCGCGCATCATCCTTTCGGCCGTGGCGCAAACCGGCGAGCGGTTCGGGGCCTCCCACATCGTCGACATCCTGCTTGGCCACGAGACCGAAAAGGTGCTGGCCCGAGGTCATCAAAGGCTTGCCAGCTTCGGCACCGGCGCGGCACACAAGCGCCCCGCGTGGCTGTCGCTGATCCGCCAGCTTGTGGCGGGGGGGG
>NZ_RZSR01001131.1:0-1707 GCF_004023265.1 Mesorhizobium sp. M1A.F.Ca.IN.020.06.1.1 | reverse complement strand
CCTTGCGGGGGAGATGGCCGGCAGGCCAGAGGGGGGTGTGGAGGATCTCGGCCTTGCCGCCGTTGATCTGATCGTCGGTGCGGCGCGATGACAATCGCCGCTGTTCAATCCAAGCCCGTGCCCGCCATCCTGCCCGGCAACGGCGGCATGCGCGGGGCGCTCTCCGACCTCTTCTGGCGCCGGCCGATACTTCTCTTGCTGCTCATGCTGCTGCCGCCGCTTCTGTGGCTGGGCATCGTCTATATAGGCTCGCTTTTCGCGCTGCTTTTGCAGAGCTTTTTCTCGATCGACGAGTTCTCCGGCCTGATCAACCGCGAGTTCACGCTGAAGACCTATGGCGACCTGTTCCAGGCCGCCAATCTCGACATCATCCTGCGCACGGTGACGATGGCGGCGCTCGTGACGCTCGCCTCCGCGGTCATCGCGTTCCCCATCGCCTATTACGCGGCGCGCTATGCGCGCGGCCGCTGGAAGGCGCTGTTCTATCTCGGCGTCATGCTGCCGCTCTGGTCGAGCTATCTGGTCAAGATCTACGCCTGGAAACTGATCCTCGCCAAGGAAGGCATTCTCACTTGGCTGTTAGGCAAGCTCGGCCTGCTATGGCTGCTCGAGGCCTGGCTGTCGTTGCCGATCGTTGGCGGCAACTCGCTGTCGGTCTCCTTCACCGGCACCTTCATCGTCTTCGTCTATGTCTGGCTGCCGTTCATGATCCTGCCTGTGCAGGCGGCGCTGGAACGCGTCCCCGGCAACCTCGTCGAGGCCTCGTCCGATCTCGGCGCCTCGCCCGGCCAGACCTTTCGTAACGTGCTCTTCCCGCTGGCGCTGCCGGGCATCGTCGCCGGCTCGATCTTCACCTTCTCGCTGACATTGGGCGACTACATCATCCCGCAGATCATCGGCACCTCGCGCCTGTTCATCGGCCAGGCCGTCTATTCGCAGCAAGGCACCGCCGGCAACATTCCTTTAGCCGCCGCCTTCACCGTGGTGCCCATCGTCTTCATGGGCTTCTATCTGTGGGGCGCCAAGCGCATGGGAGCTTTCGATGCGCTCTGATCGCGGCCAATCCGCTCCGCTCGGGCTGAAGATCGCCGCCGCCTGCGGCCTGCTCTTCCTGCATCTGCCGATCCTTTTGATCTTCGTCTATGCCTTCACCACCGAAGAGAAGAGTTTTGTGTGGCCGCCACCGGGTTTGACCACGCAATGGTTCGCCGTCACCTGGAACAGGCCGGATGTCTGGGAGGCGCTGTCGCTGTCGATCCGCGTCGCTGCCATTTCGACCGCGATCGCGCTGGTTCTTGGCACGCTCTGCGCCGCTGCGGTTTCGCGCACGCGCTTCTTCGGCCGCGAGGCGATTTCATTGCTCGTCATCCTGCCGATCGCGCTGCCCGGCATCATCACCGGCATCGCGCTGCGCTCGGCTTTTGCGCTCGCCGACATCCCGTTCTCGTTCTGGACGATCGTGCTCGGCCACGCCACTTTCTGCGTGGTCGTCGTCTACAACAATGCCGTCGCCCGTTTTCGCCGCACCTCAGGCTCGATGATCGAGGCCTCGATGGATCTCGGCGCCGACGGTTTTCAGACGTTTAGGCATGTCGTGCTGCCCAACATTGCAACCGCGCTGCTTGCCGGCGGCATGTTGGCCTTTGCGCTGTCCTTCGACGAGGTCATCGTCACCACCTTCACCGCCGGCCAGCATCAGACTGTGCC
>NZ_RZSR01001130.1:0-1707 GCF_004023265.1 Mesorhizobium sp. M1A.F.Ca.IN.020.06.1.1 | reverse complement strand
TTGACGCACCCGCGCCGGCGATGCCGGCGACCTCTCATCGCCGCGCCTGAACCAGAAGAAACATCGGCCGCTCGACCTCTTTGGCCAGTTCAGGCCTGGCGGCGATCTGCCCTTCAGTTGGACAGAATTCCTCCACGCTGCCGATGGTGAACCCGGCCTGGATCAGGTTGTTGAGCGTGGTGCCGAGTGTGCGGTGGTGCTTCACCACGCCCTCGGAGAACCAGTCGGTCGTGCGCGGCCCTTCCACCAGATACTGATCGACGGGCCAGACGTTCCTTCCTGCGGCGTCCACGGACCAGCCCGGATTGCTTGGAGCCATGAAGATCGGATGCTCCGTCGAGAAGACGAAGAACCCGCCAGGGACCAGGGCCTGGTAAACCGTCGCGAACAGCCGCGCGGCATCGCTGACATAATGCAGGGCAAGCGAGCTATAGGCGAGGTCGAAGCGCGCCTTCGGCAGGCTCAGCTCGTCGAGGTCGACGCGCTCATAGGCTATGGCTTCGTCGGAGCCGGCGGCGCGTGCTCGGGCGAGCATCCTTTCCGACAGGTCGAGGCCCAGAACCTGCTTGGCTCCCTGCGCCCGCGCCCAGCGGCAGAACCAGCCGAAGCCGCAACCGAGATCGACGATGCTTAGACCACCCACCTTCGGCAGCATGGCGCGCAGAACCGGCCACTCGGGCGCGCCGTCCAACCCTTCCACCGAACGATGCAGACGGCTGTAGCCTTCGAAGAAATCGGCCTTGTCGTAGATATTTTGCGCCATGCTCTTCCCGTGCTTTCGCTTGCTAACCTAGCGGTCGTTTCGTTAGCGTCCATCAGCAGCTTCAACAGGCCGTCTGTCAGTCCTTGAAGATTGCGCAAGCCGCTGCTGCCGCGACGCTTTTCAGCGGCGACCTTCGCCCGCCTCCTGTTCAAGCCGGACGCTTTGCTCTATGCCGCAATGCCACCATGTTCGCCCGGCATAGGCGAAAACCGGGATCGAAGACCGATGAATGAAGCAACCCCGCCCAATCGCTGCCGAATCGTGCTGATCGCGCCGCCGCTTGTGACTCCCGAGCACATCTGCACCGCCTTCGACGGCGGCGACGTCGCCTCGCTGATCCTGCCCGAAAACGGCATGGATGACGCCGCCTTCCAGGCCTTCGCCGAGAAGATCGTGCCGATCGCGCAGGCCGCCGGCGTCGCCGTCATCGTCGCCGGCGACAGCCGCATCGCCGGCCGCGTCCATGCCGACGGCATCCATGTCGAGGCAAACCGCCAGGAACTGGCCGAGACGATCGAGCGCTTGGCCGACAGGATGATGGTCGGGGCGGGCGGCGCCAAGACCCGCGATGAGGCGCTGGAGCTCGGCGAGGAGCGGCCCGACTACATGTTCTTCGGCCGCTTCGGCTATGACAACAAGCCCGAGCCGCACCACCGCAATCTCGCTCTCGGTGAATGGTGGGCGCAGATGATCCAGATTCCTTGCATCGTGATGGCCGGCTCCGAGCTTGCGTCGGTGGAAACGGTAGCGGCCACCGGCGCCGAGTTCGTGGCGCTCTCCAGCGCCGTCTTCGCCGACGGACTCGATCCGCGCGCGGCGGTCGCCGCGGCCAACGCGCTGCTCGACCAAATCGCGCCGCGCTTCGAGGACTGACGTGCGCTGGCCCAGGCTTTCCTTCGCGGCGTTGGCCGCGGCCTTGACGATCCAGGCGGCCGCTGCGCTGG
>NZ_RZSR01001129.1:0-1712 GCF_004023265.1 Mesorhizobium sp. M1A.F.Ca.IN.020.06.1.1 | reverse complement strand
ATGTTGAACCATTTGTGGGCGGCAATGACGTCGGTCTCGCAATCGCGGCCGGTCGCATACATCATGCCCAGTTCGAAAAGAATGCCGGCCTGGGCAGTTGCCCCCATGGCGCCGAAGCCGGCTTCAAGCATTTCAAAGCGTGCCATTTCAATCCCCTGTCTGCTCCCGAGAGCTGCCTCCTTCTGTCCCTGGAATTCCCCTGGGCGGGCCGCTCTTTCGATGCTTTCGAGGATGACGGCTCGCCTTGAATCCGTCGTTAAATGGCTTGCTTAATTTGAAGAAAACAAAGCTAAAACAAGAGGTAAACGCGAAGAACCGTTAAGCATAGGAATCCAGCAATTCAGCCGATCTGCGCCAAATTCGTCGAAAATTTGAGGCGCGGGAATCAAGACTTCGCTAACCACGGAAACCGAAGCCTTTTTCGCCATCCGTTCATTTCCAGCGACCGACGCGGCCGAAATCCTTACAAGCTTCCGTCGCGGCACGGCTTTCGTTTTGGCGATGGCTGGATTAGCTTTACGTTTGCGTAAGGGACAGAGAGGCGGGACGAGGCCCGCCGGAACCCTAAAGGGAGGACAAGCATGTCTCGAAAAGTCAGCCTGGCCCTGGCGGCCACCTTGATGATGGCAGGCGCCGCGTCGGCCGACCCGATCGAGGGCAATTGGAAGACGCAGGCCGGATCGACGGCGGCGATCGCCGGCGGCGGGGCGTTTTCCATCACGCTCAAGTCCGGCAAATATGCCGGCAAGACGATCGGCTCCTTCAAGGCGGCCGGCGACAACAAGTACACCGGCACCATAACGGACCCCGAAACCGACAAGACCTATTCCGGCAAGGCGACGCTTTCCGGCACCTCGCTAAAGATGAGCGGCTGCGTTCTGGGCGGACTGATCTGCAAGACCCAGACCTGGCACAAGCTCTGACAGTCGAACGGATGACGATACAAAAACGGGGCCCGGCGCCCCGTTTTCTTTTTGAGCGCCGTTTCTGAGCGCAACGCTGGACAAGGCACTTCGCAGGCCTTCGGCCGGTCATGACCCCATCAGCCAATTTGAACGGCAGATGAATATCGGTCTCAGAACCGGTTCAGAGGCGTTCGGGCATTCTCCTCGCCATTGAAGGAGAGACCAATGCTTGTCGGCCGCTTCACCATCGTCTGCCTGCTGATGAGCCTGTTCGGCATGTTCTTCGCCATCCTCGTGGCCGAAGCCGGCCGTCCGGCGCGCTCACCGCGAATGGCCGATACCTGCCGGCTGGACTGCATGAACCATTTCGGCCGCTGAAACGACGAATACTCGAAACCGGAACGACCACCATGAACCGCATCGCTGCCTCCACCCTCAAAGCTCTTCGGCTCCTGCCGCGGGCGATGCTCATCCTGATGGTGCTTGCCGCTCCTGTGCTGGCGGTGCCGATGATGCGCGCCGACGCCGGTTCGGTCATCGAGGCGCCAACGCCGAAGAAGGCAGGCATCGGCTTCGTGCTGCTGGTCAGCCTGCAGCGTGGCTGACACGGCCAGAGAAAAATACTCCGCAAGGCGGGCTTCGCGCCCGCCTCCCCCTCCCAAGCGCTCTTCCAAATCCCTATATTGGGCCATGGAAAAGCGAATCTACCCCCAAGCCATCGAATCGGTCGTCATGCCGGAGCCTTTCGGCAGGCAGAGTTTTGACGACGCCAAGAAGGCGGTCGCGGCGCTGGAGGCGCTCTACGAC
>NZ_RZSR01001128.1:0-1715 GCF_004023265.1 Mesorhizobium sp. M1A.F.Ca.IN.020.06.1.1 | reverse complement strand
GGCTGGGTGCCTCCCTCGCCACACGATTTGGACGCGAAGGATATCGGGTTGCGCTCGTCGCGCGACGCGCCGCTCCGCTCCAAGAGCGCGTCGCCGAACTCGCAAGCGCCGGCATCGAGGCTGCCGCCTTTCCAGCCGATCTCACCAATCTGAACGGTATTCCCGCGCTGGTTCGCTCAATTGAGGAGCGCCAGGGTTCAATCGACGTCGCAGTCTATCAGCCCGTCGGAAATGTCGGGTTCGTCCCCGCGGCCGAACTGAATGCAGCGAAGTTCCAGCCGATTGCGAGTATGTTCGCGTTTTCGCCCATCGAGGTTTCACACGCTGTGCTCCCAGGCATGCTGGCACGGGGCGACGGTGCGATCGTGATCGTCGGCGGCCTCACTGCAACGGTGCCGATGCCGGGGCTGAGCGGTGTCGGTCCGGCGATGGCCGCAACTCGCAACTACATCTTCTCGCTAAACGCCGAGGTGATGCCGAAGGGCATTTATGCGGGCACGGTCAACATCGGCGGCGTCATCGACCGCTCGACCGGACTTCGCGCCATGACATCGGCTGGCGCCGAACTCGACCCGAGATATCCCATCCTTGATCCCGATCACATCGCCGACGAACTCTGGTCCCTCGTCACCAGGCGTGACCGGGTCGAAGCGATCCTTCCGCAGAACCCGGCGGCCTGACCACTGAAGGTCGATCGCATGATCGAGGTGGCCTAGCGCCGGGCCAGTAAATCGGATCACTGGAGAAAACCATGAAAGTCGAGATCTGGTCCGATGTGGCCTGCCCCTGGTGCTACATCGCCAAGCATCGGTTCGACAACGCGTTGTCCCGGTTCGAACATCGCGAGCAGGTGGAGGTCATCTGGCGCAGCTACCAGCTCGATCCTGACGCACCTGCCATGTCCAACATGAGCCTCAACGACAGCCTTGCGCAAAAGCACGGCTTGGGTCTTGAGGAGGCTATCGCCATGAACGATCAGATGCGTCGGCTCGGCGCGCAGGAAGGTCTCGATTACGACTTCGATCGGGCGCGCTACGGCAACTCGTTCGATGCGCACCGGCTGATCCACTTCGCACGCCAACGCGGCCTGCAAACGGCGATGGAGGAACGCCTGTTCAGGGCCTATTTCAGCGAGGGTAAAGCGCTAGGCGCAATCGATACCTTGGTCGAGCTTGCCCGGGAGGTCGGCATCAATGCTGAAGACGCGCGTGCAGTCCTTGACGGCAAGGCTTTCGCTGACCAGGTTCGGACAGACACACAGACCGCGCGATTGCTGGGCCTCAAAGGCGTCCCGTTTTTCATAATCGACGAGAAATACGCAATCGCAGGTGCCCAGGCGTCGGAAAGTTTCCGGGATGCGCTTGAGAGAGCCTGGATGGAGACGCATCCGCTCGTCAGCCTTACGGGCACCGACATGGGTGCGGGCTACTGCAAAGACGGCACCTGTGAGATTCCGTAACCAAGCCGGCCCGCTCCCAGACGTCAGCCCGAGAGCAACAGAAATTGCCGCAAGCGGCTGCCGGCGCTCCGATCGCGGAGCCTGGTGGAAGCAGCAGCGGCGAAGTGGCGCTATGCCTTGAGATTCAATTCGCTCTTCAAGAGCTTTATGAAGAACGATACGAGGCCACGTTTTCGCTCGGTGGGTTCGCAGGCCGCCTGGAAAACAGCCTTGTAGCGAAACAGGTCAGGGCGGATCTGGCGAATGCGTCCTTGAG
>NZ_RZSR01001127.1:0-1722 GCF_004023265.1 Mesorhizobium sp. M1A.F.Ca.IN.020.06.1.1 | reverse complement strand
GCGCCAGCGCGTGGCGCTCGCTCGCGCCATGGCCATCGAGCCCAAGGTGCTTTTGCTCGACGAGCCATTCGGCGCCCTTGACGCGCAGGTGCGCCGCGAGTTGCGCCGCTGGCTGCGCGAAATCCACGACGCCACCGGCCACACCACGGTCTTCGTTACCCACGACCAGGAGGAGGCGCTCGAACTCGCCGACCGCGTTGTCGTCATGAGCCAAGGTCGCATCGAGCAGGTCGGCTCGGCCGACGAGATCTACGACACGCCGAACTCGCCTTTCGTCTACAGCTTCATCGGCGAATCGAGCTCGCTGCCGGTCAAGGTTGACAATGGCGAGATCTGGCTGGCCGACCGGCCGGTCGGTCTGCAGGCGCCGCATGCGCCGTCGGGAGAGGCCCTGCTCTACTTTCGTCCGCACGATGTCGAGCTGCTCGACGGCTGCAGCGGCTGCATTGCCGGGACGGTCGCCGCCAGCCGCCGCGTCGCCGGCACAAGGCGGGTCGAGCTCGAGATCGGCGGCGAGCGTCAGCGCGTCGAGATCGAGCTGCCGGTCGACCATCCGGCGGCACAGAAGAGCCGGGTGGCTTTCAGGCCGAGGCGCTGGAAGCTTTTCCCGGCCTCCTGACCTATTTGCCGCCTGCCACGTCCGGGCGCCCGGTAGAGGAGCCGCGATGAATCAGGTTGGAAGAAAGTCCTACCAAGCGGCTGTTCGGGCGGGAGATTTTCCCGCTGCTCGTGCGTCCCCCGGACCGCGTGCCTCGCGCAGCCAGGCTTTCCTTTTTATGGTCACACCATAGTTCTGATTGTCTGGAGGAGGACCGTTTTCATGAAGCGCTTATTGCTGGGTATTGCCACGCTTGCCGGCTTCGTCGTCCTCGCGTCCTCCCAAGCCTGGTCGGCCGACAAGCTGCTCAATGCCTCCTACGACGTCGGCCGCGAATTGTTTGCCGACATCAACAAGGCTTTCATCGCTGAGCATCCCGGCGTGACCGTCGATCAGTCCCACGCCGGAACCTCGGCGCAGGCTCGTGCCATCGCGGAAGGTTTGGCAGCCGACGTCGTCACCTTCAACCAGGTCACCGACGTCGATTTCCTGGTCAAGAGGGGTCTGATCTCCGCGGACTGGCAGAAGGATTTCCCAGACAACGCATCGCCTTTCTATTCGCTGCCGTCCTTCCTTGTTCGTGCCGGCAATCCCAAGCACATCAAGGACTGGAACGATCTGGTGCGTGACGACGTGCAGGTGATCTTCCCCAACCCGAAGACATCAGGCAATGCCCGCTATACCTATCTCGCTGCCACCGCTTACGCGAAGGAAGCCTTCAAGGGCGACGACGCCAAGGTGAAGGAGTTCATCGCCAAGCTGTTTGCCAACGTGCCGATCTTCGACACCGGCGGCCGCGCCGCCACCACCACCTTCGTGCAGCGCGAGATCGGCGACGTGCTGATCACCTTCGAATCCGAAACGCGCGGCATCCGCAGGGAATATGGCGACGACAAGTTCGAGCAGGTCACGCCTTCAGTCAGCCTGCTGGCCGAATTCCCGGTGGCGATCGTCGATAAGATCGCCGACGAGCACGGTAGCCGCGATCTCGCCAAGACCTATCTCGAATTCCTCTATTCGCCCGAGGGCCAGGACATTGCCGCCCGCAACGGCCTGCGGGCCCGCGACGCAGCAGTGGCCGCCAAATACAAAGCCGAGTTTCCCGACGTGCGCCTGTTGACGGT
>NZ_RZSR01001126.1:0-1723 GCF_004023265.1 Mesorhizobium sp. M1A.F.Ca.IN.020.06.1.1 | reverse complement strand
CCATAGAGCCATCGAGGACGCCCACTTGGTCGAGCAGCTGAGCTTCGGGCCTAACCGGACCTGGCGGTGCGCGTCATGGCGACTGCACCTCACACCTTACCCGATCATTGCTGGCAAACGGAGGCTAAACTCTCTATAAGGCGGCGCAGGGCAGTACGCGCTGCCCCGGGGTGTGGAAACCCCTACTCAGCGGTCGGTGCCAACCGGGAAGGCACCAAGGATCCTCTGGCTTTACGGCCGGGGGCCTGTGACGTATGTCCAGGCGCCTCGGTGCTAAAGGTCGCAGGACTGTCTGAGTACAGTTTCCAACCCCCGGCTTTGGATCAGGGATTGACGTTCGCGGGGGCGTACCGCGGACGATGTTTCAAGAAGAGTAAAAATGGCCACCGACATAGGCAGCTGTAAGCAGTCCGAGCACAAAATCACCTTGAGGCCGGTGATCGGCCTGACGGAGAATCTCCCGAAGGGGGATCTTGAACAGATCACGATTCAGGCGATCCGAACCCACCGACGCCTTCGCGACGCAGCCGAAGCCAGGTACGAGGAATGGCGCCAATCGCCGCCTGTCGCGGTGTGCGATACCGTGGGGCCTGCCCGCATCGCCTATGTCACGGCAATGATCGACATGCACGCGCAGCAGACGGTCGTTTCGACCTTGCTCGACGTACTCGGCCACATCCCGTCAGTGCCCGCTGACTGACGCCAAGTCGCCGCTCGATCAGCCCGAGCTTCTCGATCATCAAGCTATCCGGGTCTCAGCCTCGATAGGGGCCCGGAAACATGATGTCCTGGTCGACGAGGACGTTGAACTTGTAGCCGGGCCGGATCTCCAGCGTCGGCTGGACGTCGAGATTTTTGTTGATGGTGCGCTCGGCAACCCGGCCGAACGTCTCGGCAAAATTGCGCCGCGCCGCATCGGACGCCGTGTCCTGCGTGGCAAGCGTCGAACTCTCGGGTAGCGCCATGTCGATCCCCGTGCCGATGATGGCGAGCAGCACCGCCGAGCCGAACGTTTTCAGATAGTGGTTGTTGACCTTGTCGTTGAATCCGCCGTAGCCCTCGGTGTCCGTTCCCGCCATACCGCCGACCTGCAAGGTCGATCCGTTCGGGAAGATGATGTCCGTCCAGACAACGAGCACGCGCGACTGGCCGAACGAAACCTTGCTGTCATACCGCCCGAACAGCTTGGCGCCTTGCGGGATGAGCAGGCGGTGACCCGTCGCGCTGTCGTAGACGTTCTGGCTGACCTGGGCGGTGATGCGTCCGGGAAGATCGGAGTTGATGCCGGTGATGAGGGTCGCCGGGATGACCGAGCCGCGCTTGAGCTCGTAGAGCGACTGCTGCGGCACAACCTGGTTGGGGAGATAGCCGAGTTCCTTAAGGTCGGCGTTGAAGAAGTCTTCCTTGGGGCGCTGGGCATTCGGGTCGAGGTTCTGACCGTTCAGGCCGGCCTGCAGCGCCGCGCCATAGAGGTCGGCCGCGGAGCCGCCGCGCGCGGTTATTGCGCCGGCCGGCGATGCCCCGGGCACCGAGTGCGTGGCGGTCCGCAACTTGTCCACGTCGACGGCGATGGGTGAATCGTAGGCCGAGTCGTTGGCCTGCAGGCGCGCCATGCGCTGGCGATGACGCTCGCGCAGATACTGCTCCTCGGCCTCGCGCTCGAGGCGCGCGCGCCACACGGCCTCCGGTTCGAGCTCGGCTGCGGGGCTTTCCGGCCGGGTAG
>NZ_RZSR01001125.1:0-1723 GCF_004023265.1 Mesorhizobium sp. M1A.F.Ca.IN.020.06.1.1 | reverse complement strand
CACCAAGGCCGCGCATGCAGGTACCGCCAAAGGGAAAGCTGCACAATGACTGATGCCTTCATCTGCGACTATATCCGCACGCCGATCGGCCGTTTCGGCGGCGCGCTGTCCTCGGTGCGAGCCGACGATCTCGCCGCCATTCCGCTGAAAGCGTTGGTCGAGCGCAACCTGGGCGTCGACTGGGCCGCGGTCGACGACGTCGTCTTTGGCTGCGCCAACCAGGCCGGCGAGGACAACCGCAACGTGGCGCGGATGGGGTTGCTGCTGGCCGGCCTTCCCCAGGACATTCCGGGCTCCACGATCAATCGGCTCTGTGGCTCGGGCATGGATGCCGTCACCATCGCCGCCCGGGCCATCAGGGCCGGCGAGGCCGAGCTGATGATTGCCGGCGGGGTGGAATCGATGAGCCGCGCGCCCTTCGTCATGCCGAAGGCCGACACCGCCTTCTCGCGCAATGCCGAGATCTACGACACCACCATCGGCTGGCGCTTCGTCAACCCGCTGATGAAGAAGCAGTACGGCGTCGATTCCATGCCGGAGACCGGCGAGAACGTCGCCGAGGAGTTTTCGGTCAGCAGAGCCGACCAGGACGCCTTTGCCGTGCGCAGCCAGGACAAGGCTGTTGCGGCGCAGGCCAATGGCCGGCTGGCGAAGGAGATCACGCCGGTGGCGATCCCGCAGAAAAAGGGCGAGCCAATCGTCGTCTCGAAGGACGAGCATCCCCGCGCCGGCATGACCATCGAGGCGCTGGCCAAGCTGCCGACGCCGTTCCGCCAGGGCGGCACGGTGACCGCCGGCAATGCCTCCGGCGTCAATGATGGTGCTGCTGCGCTGATCATCGCCTCCGAAGCGGCTGCCAGGAAACATGGCCTGACGCCGATCGCCCGCATTCTCGGCGGTGCTGTTGCCGGCGTCGCGCCGCGCATCATGGGTATCGGTCCCGCGCCGGCAACCAAAAAGCTCTGCGCCCGTCTCGGCTTGAGGCCTGACCAATTCGACGTCGTCGAGTTGAACGAAGCCTTCGCATCGCAAGGCGTTGCCGTGCTGCGTGAACTCGGAATTTCCGAGCAGGCGAAGCATGTGAACCCCAACGGCGGCGCGATCGCGCTCGGTCATCCGCTTGGCATGTCGGGCGCGCGCATCACCGGCACGGCGGCGCTGGAGCTGCGCGAGCGCGGCGGACGCTGCGCTTTGGCCACCATGTGCATCGGCGTCGGCCAGGGCATTGCGATTGCACTGGAACGGGTCTGACGGCTCGGCCCGCTCAGTAAGGCAGGCCGACATAGTTCTCCGCCAGCGCGGTCGAGGCGGCAATGGAGTGTACCAGATAATTGAGCTCGGCTTCCTGGATGCGCTGACCGAACTCACCCGCCTCGGGGAAGCGGTGAAGGATCGTCGTCATCCACCAGGAGAAGCGCACCGCCTCGCAATCGATGCGATGCGTCGCCCTCGAGCCCGGTCCGGTATCGGTTGGTATTGTTTGCGTCATCGCCCATGGAGATGCTTTCCCTCAGGCAACGACGCGACGAAGGCGCGGATCAGGGCGACGAGCGCGTCGGGCTGCTCGATGCAGGGAATGTGCCCGGCGCCGCGGATCAGCTCGAAGCGCGCGCCGGGGATCAGGTCGGTAAGCGAGCGCACGAGATCGGGCGGCGTCGAGCCGTCCTGGTCGCCGACGATGCAGAGCGTCGGCACCGCGATGCGGCGCGCGCTGTCGGTGAAA
>NZ_RZSR01001124.1:0-1724 GCF_004023265.1 Mesorhizobium sp. M1A.F.Ca.IN.020.06.1.1 | reverse complement strand
TAGGACTGCTCCGGCTGGTTGTCGGCGCGATAGAGGTCGCGCACCACTTCCGAGATCGAGATCAGGTCGCCGGAATTGATCTTGGCATCATACTCCTGCGCGCGACGCGACCACATCGTGCGCTTGATGCGGGCGCGGCCCTGCACGACCTTCAGCGCGCGATCGACATAATCCTCTTCCGAGAGCTTGCGCATGCCGATAGAGGTCGCCTTGGCGACCGGCACCTTAAGCCTCATCTTGTCCTTCTGGAAATCGATGACGAACAGCTCCAGCTTGTGACCCGCGACTTCCTGCTCGTCGATGGCCACGATCTGGCCGACGCCATGCGCCGGGTAAACGATAAACTCACCGGTCTTGAACCCGTGACGGGCCGCGGTGGACTTCTTCTGCGGGGTGATCGTTGCCATTACGCCCTGAACTCCTTAGTTGTAGCGCCGGCATGGCGGCGCCGGCTGAACTCAGACGATCGGCGGAAGCCGATCTTTAGCCGCACAACAAGTGAACTCACCGGAATAAGCCGGGACCGACAAACCGCACGAATGCGATTGCCTGCCCCAGATCGCTCTGGTCCGGATTTGAAAAGTTCACCTTTCAGTGATTTGGGGCGTTAGCGCCATAAATCGACGTTGTGTCACCGGCATGTTTCGCGGATATAACACAAAAAGTCGGAAGAATCAAGGTTTTGCTGCATTCGCTAACGCCATGGGCCATCGCTGGCTGTCAAGACAGCAATTGTATCGGCTCGCTTACGTCGCGTCATGCCGGCTTGCCCGGCCCGGCCTTCAGTCGCCTTCGCCGGGCTCCGGCGAGAAATACTTCTCGAACTTCCCGGCCTCGCCGTCGAAGTTCTTGGCGTCGGCCGGCGGCTCTTTCTTGGCAGTGATGTTGGGCCATTTCTCCGCGTATTCGGAATTGACCTGCAACCATTTGTCGAGCCCGGACTCGGTGTCCGGCTTGATCGCGTCGGCCGGGCATTCCGGCTCGCACACGCCGCAGTCGATGCACTCGTCAGGATGGATGACGAGCATGTTCTCGCCTTCGTAGAAACAGTCGACCGGACAGACCTCGATGCAGTCCATGTATTTGCATTTTATGCAATTGTCGGTCACGACATAGGTCATCGCAGGCTCCGGGACGTCCCGTATTTGCTGGGCTTTTTTGGTGAGGTAACGCCTTTGCCCGCCGCTTGCAAGGGCAGGACTTCCCGCCTGAGCCGGCATCGCGGAAAGGAATTCCGCGCGCCTGCCGCGACGAGGTTCCGTCGTATCTTCTAGTCCTCGCCGAGCAGCCGGTCCGTCTGCCGCCGCTGCCGCTTGGTCGGACGGCCGGTGCCGGCCTCGCGCAGCGCCGGAATGGCGTCAGGAACCGCCTCGCCCTTGGCCGTCGGCGACGGCGACATATCCTCGTAAAGCAGCCGCGCCTCGTCGGCAGGACCACGCCGGGCGCCAGGCCCAAGCACCTTCCAGACAAGGATTCGGCGGTCGAGCGTGATGGTCAGAACATCGCCGGCCTTGACCAGATCGGAGGCCTGCGCTGCTTTGTCGCGATTGATGCGGACGCGCCCGGCAATGACGAGCTTCGCCGCCAGCGACCGGGATTTCACCGCACGCGAGAAGAACAACCATTTGTCGATGCGCTGGCGGCCTTCTCCAACCATCGCGACCGGCCGAGGCTATTTCTTCAGCTGGTCGCGCAAGGCGGCGAGCTTGGCAAAGGGTGAATCC
>NZ_RZSR01001123.1:0-1729 GCF_004023265.1 Mesorhizobium sp. M1A.F.Ca.IN.020.06.1.1 | reverse complement strand
GTGCGGACCTGCTCCGGCGCCGGGCCGCCAGGCGTTGCGTAACGATTGGCCTGCAGCGTTTCCGGATCATGCACGTCGAGGTCGACATGCATATGAATGCGCTCGGCACCCGCGGCCTTCAGCTTCGCCGCGGCGGCTGCCCAGTCCTGACACTCGGTGCGGATGATAGGCAGCTTCTCCAAAAGCTCTTTCTCGGCCGTATCGAGGTCGCGTGCGTTGACCAGGACACAGCGGGCCGGCTCGATCGGCTTGAAGCCGGGAATCTGCGCCGCCATGCGCCGCCAACACAATCCAAGCGCCGTTGCCAGCGCCATGCCGTCGAGAAAGCCGGAGGTGGAGGTTTCCGGAGTGTTGAGGTCGCCATGCTGGTCGGCCCAGATGATGGCGTCCGCGCCTTCACCGGCCACCGCGCCCGCGCTGGTCAGGCAGTTGCCGGCCAGAACGATGGGAAAGCGGCCGTTGTCCAGCGCGATGCGGACCTCGCCCGAAACGACGTTGCAGACGGCAAATCCCGTGCCGATCTCGCGCTCCTGCTCGTCCTCGACGACCTTGCCGATGTCGCGCACCTCGACGTCGTGACCGGCAAGCTTCAGCGCCTCGGCCAGCCCGCCGGAGATCAGCGCATCGGGGCCTTGGCCACAGCGGCCGTGAAAGTGGCCGCTGTCATAGGACGCCAGGATGATCGAGATGTTCACGCTCGTGCCTCCGCGTTGTTGCCGCGCAGGATGGCGAGCGCCTCCGCCGGGTCGATGCGCCCGTCATAGAGCGCGCGACCGGAGATCGCACCCTCCAGGCGCTTCGCATCGGGCATGGTCATGCGCACGATGTCGGCGATGGAGGCCAATCCGCCGGAAGCGATCACCGGGATCGACACCGCCTCGGCAAGGTCGATGGTGGCATCCCAGTTGATGCCGGAGAGCACGCCGTCGCGGTCGATGTCGGTGTAAATGATGGCGGCCACGCCCGCACCTTCGAACTTCCTCGCCAATTCGATGACGCCGAGTTCCGAGGCTTCGGCCCAGCCCTCGACCGCCACCTTGCCGCCCTTGGCGTCGATGCCGACCGCTACCTTGCCGGGAAAGGTCCTGCATGCCTCCTTCACCAGTTCGGGCTCCCGCACCGCCACGGTCCCGAGGATGACTCGCGCCAGCCCGCGGTTCAGCCAGTCCTCGATCTGCGCCAGCGTGCGGATGCCCCCGCCGAGCTGCACCGGGTTCTTCGTCGCCTCGAGGATGGCGCCGACCGCCGCGGAATTGACGCTCTGTCCCTTGAAGGCGCCGTTGAGGTCGACGACGTGCAGCCATTCGAAGCCTTGCTCTTCGAAGGCTCGTGCCTGGGCCGCCGGGTCATCGTTGTAGATGGTGGCGGTTGCCATGTCGCCGTGCTTCAGGCGCACGCATTTGCCGTCCTTGAGGTCTATTGCCGGAAACAGGATCACGATCAGGCGCCCTCGACGATGGCGAAGTGGCCGGTCGATGCCGCCAGCCGGAATTTCAAGGCTTCCTGGTACTCGGGCGACTGATAGCAGGCGAGCGCCCTGTCGTAAGAATCGAACTCCACCACGACATGGCGGTTTCCCGTTGCCCCCTCCGGGTCGGTATGGCGGCCGGCCCGAACAGCAAACTTCGCGCCAAATTTGGCGAAGGCCTTCGCGTTGGCCTCGATGTATTTCTTGTAGGTGTCCGGGTCGCGGACATCGATCATGGCGATCCAGTAGCCCTTCTTGCTC
>NZ_RZSR01001122.1:0-1731 GCF_004023265.1 Mesorhizobium sp. M1A.F.Ca.IN.020.06.1.1 | reverse complement strand
CCGGCTTCTTCTCGGCCTCGGTGGCCTTTTTCTTCGATTCCGGTTTCTTTTCGGTCACGACCGCGATCGGCAGCTCCGGGGCCGGCGCGGCGTCGTCGTCTTCCGCGGCGTTGTCCGCCTTGACGTCGAATTCGAGTTCGAAATTCACTGATGGGTCATAGAAACCGCGCACGGCGGAAAAGGGGATTTCGAGCTTTTCGGGCACGTCGGAAAAGGAGAGTCCCACCTCGAAACCGGTGTCGGTCACCTTCAGGTCCCAGTACTGGAACTGGATGACGATGGTCATCTGCTCCGGATAACGCTCGCGTAGCCGCGAGGAGATGCGCACGCCCGGCGCGCCGGTCAGGAAGGTGATGAAGAAATGATGGTTGCCCGGAAGGCCCGTGCGCGCGACTTCGGCCAGGACCTTGCGCATGACACCGCGCAATGCCTCCTGGGCCAGAATGTCGTAGCGGATGTGGTCGTCGGCCATGTGACGGTCGGGTTCCGTTGAATCGTCCGCATAGCTGTAATCAAGCTTGGGCGCGGCGTAAACCGCATATAGGCGCCGAAAGCTAAGGCCAAGAGGGCTGGCGGCGATTTGATCGCTCAGGCGTGGGCGAGGGCGGCCTGCCGGGCGGCTGCCGCTTTCTTCCTGCCGAAGGCGGCCAGGAAGGTGCGCACGCCATTGGTCGCTGAGCGCAACACCTCTTCCTCCGTCGGTATGCCGCCGAGCATGAAGGTTGTCTGCAACTCGGCGTTGACTAGTGCGAGGAACTGCCGCGCCGCCACGTCCGGATCGTCGATCGAGAGGTGCCCGGCATAGGCCAGCCGCGCGAAGCGGGCGGCAAGCGCCGACCAGGTGCGGCCCGGTCCCTGTTCGCGCCACTCGGCAAAAAGCTCGGGATAGCGCTCGCCCTCGGCCTGGATCAGCTTGCGCAGGAAGCGGCCGTCGCGGTTGCAGATACAGTTGCGGTTCATGCGCACCGCGAAGGCGACAAGATCGGCTTCGAGATCGGCGGGCTGGTCGGGAAAGGTGGCAATGGTGGCGAAGATGCCGGCATTGCAGCGCTCCGTCAGGTCGCGCACAATGGCCATGAACAGCTTTTCCTTATCGCCATGGTGATTGTAGACGGTCTGGCGCGAAACGCCGGCCTCGGCCGCGATCAGGTCGATATTGGCGCCGGCATAGCCTTCGCGGCAGAAGACCGAAGCGGCAGCATCAACCACCGATATGCGCTTGGCCTCGTGGCTGCGTGGCGGGAAAGTGTCAGGAGAAACGCCGACCTTCATAAAAAACCATATAGCGATGATTGACGAATTGGACAAGGCTGTCTAAATTTGTAGACACAATAAAGCGAAGCCCGCTCCCGGGAACGACAGAATCGCGCTTTGAAGCGACGATGATTTCACATCCCGGATGTCGGGGTTCCACGGGATGGAACGTCCTCGGGTAGACGCCGGACCATGGCGACAACCAGATCCGAAAGAAGCCCTTATCATGAGTCCCAAATTCCTCCGCATCGCGGTCGTGCTCGGCTTGTTGTCCGCAATCGGCCCCTTCGCCATCGATATGTACCTTCCAGCGCTGCCTTCGATCGGTGAGGATTTGAAAGCTGGCACCGCCGCCGTGCAGATGAGCCTCTTGATCTTCTTCCTGTCGATGGGCTTCGGCCAGATCGTCGTCGGACCGATCTCAGACATGGTCGGGCGCAAGCTGCCGCTTTATGTCGGACTCGCGCTGTTCATGGT
>NZ_RZSR01000111.1:0-9458 GCF_004023265.1 Mesorhizobium sp. M1A.F.Ca.IN.020.06.1.1 | reverse complement strand
GCCCTGAAGCTGGTCGATCGCGGCGCGCTGACCGCCTCCTCGGTCGGCGCCATGCATGGCGAGATCGGCCATACGCAGTTCCTGCCCGGAAATGTTCTGAAGTATGGCGTCGGCAACGGAAATCTGCGCGACAGGAACACCGCGCTGGCTTCCACCGCCAACTTCCTCAAAGCCCATGGCTGGCAGGCCGGCGCGGGATATGAGGCGAATATGGGCGCCATCGCCGGCTGGAATTCGGCAAGCGTCTACCAGCAGGCCATCGCCCGCATCGCCGAGGCGATCGACGCCAACTGATGCAATATCTCCATTCCAACGAGAAGCCCGGCCTGCGCCGGGCTTTTTGTTACGGAGCAAGGATCAAAACCCAACCACCCGGAACGACAAGGTTCGATCTCATCACCTAACTCTCAATCGTTCGCGTAGCCGCTCAATGGACATTTCCGGGAAACGGGAATCTGGAAGGTACCGGTAGTGCCGTTGCAGGTACGGAATTTGGGATTCCGCGGCGCTGAAGGAGCCGCCTTTGGCCTGTCCTCGATCACCGTCGGGACTCCGGCAGCTTGCGAGTAGCTGCCGCCTAAGGGGCATTTCTCGGAAGCGGCAACCTCGAAGGAGCCGGTGATAACATTTGAGCAGGTACGGAATTTAGAGTTCCGCGGCGCCGTTGTGGCCGCAGCAGCCGCCTTGGACTTGCCCTTGATGACCAACCAGATTTCGGTCGGTTGGTCGAGCTGCAGCCTGTTTATGTCGGAGTAGCTGATGCGGCCGCTGCGTATCCCCTCGGCTATGCGCTGGCAGAACAAGGCCGGCATGCGCTCCTGCGAGACGCCCATGAAGGAGGCGATTTCGTGCTTGAACGTGATGCTCCATAGATGCACAGCGGAGATGCACCCGTCCAAATTAGCCGCAGACGCCTGCTTCGTGGCTGCTTGCGAGGACCCGCACGTCATCAAGGTCAACGCCGTCGCGACCAGAAGAGAAATACTACTTTTCACTGTCAAAACCCCCGCATCCCGCTGGCGAACTTAATTGGAGCGGCGGAAAGGTCAAACGATAATTTCTCTGAAGTAGTCTGAACTTTTCTTAGATCAGATACGCGAAATAAAACCCGGCATCCCCGCCGGGTTTTCCCCGCTCATCTCAACTTTCGACGTTCGGAAATCATGTTTCGCGGTTCCTTGCCGCCAGCGTCCGCAACCGCAGCGCATTGAGACGGATGAAGCCGGCGGCGTCCTTCTGGTCGTAGGCGCCGCGATCATCCTCGAAGGTGACCAGCGCATCGGAATAGAGCGTCTTCTTCGACTTGCGGCCGGTGACGATGACATTGCCCTTGTAGAGCTTCAGCCGCACCGCGCCTTCGACGTCTTCCTGGCTCTTGTCGATCATTGCCTGCAGCATCACGCGCTCGGGCGAGAACCAGAAGCCGTTGTAGATCAGCTCGGCATAGCGCGGCATGAACTCGTCCTTGAGGTGCCCGGCACCGCGGTCGAGCGTGATCGATTCGATCGCCCGGTGGGCGGCGATCAGGATGGTGCCGCCGGGGGTTTCGTAGACGCCGCGCGACTTCATGCCGACGAAACGGTTTTCGACAAGGTCTAGGCGACCGATGCCGTTGTCGCGGCCGAGGTCGTTGAGCGCCGCCAGCATGGCAGCCGGCGACAGCTTCTTGCCATTGAGCGCGACCGGATCGCCCTTCAGGAACTCGATCTTGATCTCGGTGACGACGTCCGGCGCGTCCATCGGCGAGACGGTGCGCTGGTGGACGAATTCCGGCGGCTCGCTCCACGGATCCTCGAGCACCTTGCCTTCCGAGGAGGAATGCAAAAGGTTGGCGTCGACCGAGAACGGCGCATCGCCGCGCTTGTCCTTCGGCACCGGGATCTGATGCTGCTCGGCGAAGTTGATGAGATCGGTGCGCGACTTGAACGACCAGTCGCGCCACGGCGCGATGACCTTGATGTCGGGGTTCAGCGCGTAAGCCGACAATTCGAAGCGGACCTGGTCGTTGCCCTTGCCGGTGGCGCCATGGGCGATGGCGTCGGCACCTGTTTCTTTGGCGATCTCGACCAGGTGCTTGGAGATCAGCGGCCGGGCGATCGAAGTGCCGAGCAGATATGTACCCTCATAGACGGCGTTGGCGCGGAACATCGGGAAGACGAAGTCCGAAACGAATTCCTCGCGCACGTCGACGATGCGGATGTCCTTGATGCCCATCATCTCGGCCTTGCGGCGCGCCGGCTCCAGCTCGCCGCCCTGGCCGAGATCGGCGGTGAAGGGGACGACTTCGGCGCCGAGCTCGGTCTGCAGCCATTTCAAGATGATGGAGGTGTCGAGGCCGCCGGAATAGGCGAGCACGACTTTCTTGACGTCTTTGGTCTTGGACATTTTGGCGGTTCCGCGGGAAGATGGCTTCGCGGGCGAGGTATCACGGCCGTTCCGGGCGGCGAAAGAGACGAACAGATGCCCGCCGATGATACAGGCTGGGCCAGATGTTTGCCTGGGCAGACGCTGGCGACGCAAAAATCGCCGCGTTATAGAGCTGCGCGATCCACTCCGAGGCGACCCATGTCCTTCATTCCCGACACTTCGACGCTCATCCAGTTCGCCATCGCCACGGTCATCCTGGCGATCACGCCGGGACCCGACATGACGCTGTTCGTGTCGCGCACGCTGAGCCAGGGCCGCGCCACCGGCTTCGCCTCGATGGCAGGCGCGCTATGCGGCACGTTGGTCCACACCACGCTGGTGGTGGTCGGCGTCTCGGCGCTGATCGTGGCCTCTCCCATGGCTTTCTTTGCGCTGAAGATTTTCGGCGCCGGCTATCTGGTGTTTTTAGCCTGGCAGGCGGTGGCCAAAGGCTCGGCCTTTTCGCCGGAGAAGAAGACGGGACCGCAAATCTCGCTGTTCCGCAGCTGGGCGGCCGGGCTCGGGGTCAATCTCCTCAACCCGAAGATCATCCTGTTCTTCATGACGTTCCTGCCGCAATTCGTCTCCGCGCATGACCCGAACGCACCCGGCAAGCTGTTCTTCCTCGGCATCACATTCATCGTGCTGTCGATCCCGGTGACGGCGCCGATGGTGCTCGCGGCGGAGAAATTCGCGGCGGCGATGAAGGCGAGCCCGCGCGTCACGCGCGTGGTCGATTATCTGTTCGGCGGCGTGTTCTCGGCCTTCGCGCTCAAGATCCTGACGGCACAGGCGAAGTAAAGCCCGCGCCGAGCTCAGGGCTCCAGATCGGGCAGCGCCTCGCGGCGCCAGCTTCCGGCCCAGCGGCCGGCAGAGAGCCAATAGAAGATGCCGCCGACCATGCCGCTGCCGATCAGCGCGAGCCTGACATTGTTGTCGGCGACATCGAAATCGCCGTCGCCGATGTTATGCGCGAAGCCGAGGAAGACGACGGCGATGACGGCGCCGCCCAGCGCATAGAACAGCCAGTCGCGGCGGCCGAGCACTTCCGCGATCAGGATGACGATCGCTGCCGGCATGAAGCCGAAATAGGCGACGAACAATGCCAGGAAAGGCACCGAAAAATAGAGCGCGGGCGCGATCGTCTGATGTCCGGGCTCCGGCGCATAGCCGAAATAGCCGAGGAACAGCACGTTGAGAAAGGCGCTCGCCGCCAGCGAGGCGATCACATAGCCGATCAGGATGGCGGCGAAGCGGACGAGATAGGCGATGATACGCCTCACGCCTCGCCGTGCCCCGCGATCATCATCGCTTCAAGCGCCAGCCGGTCGACCTTGCGCATGCGTTCCGATTCCGACTTGAGCTGGCCGCAGGCGGCGAGGATGTCGCGGCCGCGCGGCGTGCGGATCGGCGAGGCGTAGCCGGCATTGTTGATGTAGTCGGCGAACTTCTCGATCGTCTCCCAGTCCGAGCACTGATAGTTGGTGCCGGGCCACGGGTTGAACGGGATCAGGTTGATCTTGGCCGGAATGCCCCTGAGCAGCTTGACCAGCGCCTTGGCGTCCTCGAGGGAATCATTGACGTCCTTCAGCATCACATATTCGAAGGTGATGCGGCGGGCGTTGGAGAGACCCGGATAGGCGCGGCAGGCAGCGATCAGTTCCTTCAGCGGATACTTCTTGTTGATCGGCACCAGCAGGTCGCGCAGGTCGTCATTGGTGGCATGCAGCGAGATCGCCAGCATAACGCCGATCTCCTCGCCGGTGCGGGCAATCTCCGGCACGACCCCCGAGGTCGACAGCGTGATGCGTCTTTTCGATAGGGAAAGTCCGTCGCCGTCGGAAGCGATCAGCAGCGCCTTCTTCACCGCCTCGAAATTGTAGAGCGGCTCGCCCATGCCCATCATGACGATGTTGGACACCTTGCGGCCCTCGGCCGGCACGATGGCGCCGTCCGGCGTGCCGCGGTCGGGGAAGTCCCCGAGCCGGTCGCGCGCGGTAAGCAGCTGCGCCAGGATCTCTTCCGTCGTCAGGTTGCGCACCAGCTTCTGCGTGCCGGTGTGGCAGAAGGAGCAGGTCAGCGTGCAGCCGACCTGCGAGGAGATGCAGAGCGTGCCGCGGCCTTCCTCCGGAATATAAACGGTCTCGATCTCGACCGGACGGCCGGCGCCGCGCGGCGGAAAGCGAAACAGCCATTTGCGCGTGCCGTCGGAAGAGATCTGCTCCTCGACGATCTCGGGCCGCGCGACGGTGAAATGCTTGTCGAGCTCGGCGCGCAGATCCTTGGAGATGTTGAACATATGGGCGAAGTCGGAGACCCCGCGCACATACATCCAGTGCCAGAGCTGCTGGGCGCGCATCTTCGCCTGGCGCTCCGGCACGATGCCGGCCTCAACCAGAGCGGCGCCAAGCTCGGCACGCGTCAGGCCGATCAGCGACGGCTTTTCGGCCGGCGTGGCGCGGGCGCGCAAGGCGTCGCGGGCGCCTTCGGCGGTCAGATCGAATGAAAGGGTCATGGTTGCGCCAATATAAGCGGTTTGCGGCCGATTTCAGCATCGTGCCTGAAATGAAACGCGCGCATAGCACAGCTTGCGACCGGAGTCATGTCGGCGGCACAGGCGGCCGGTGTCGCTATTCCCGCCCCGGCTGAGATCACATATTCGTGTTGACGTAACAGCTCGAAGCGCACCCGCGAACCTGAAAGGGGCGACCATGCCCTTGCAGAAATGGGAGTACGCGGAATGCATTCGATCAAGCTTGTTGCCATCGCCGGTCTCGCAAGCCTTTTTGCCTCGCAGGCGTTTGCCGAGGATACGATGGGCACGATGACCATGATGAAGGGTGGGCAAATGACGGCGATCATGCCCGACGGCCATATGGGCACCATGATGCCTGACGCCAAGATGAGCGCCGAAATGATGAAGATGGCGAAGCCGATCAAGCATTGCATGATGATAATCACCGACGCCAAAGGCAAAGCCTACATGATCGATACGTCGACCAAGAAGGCCCAGGCCGAATGTGAAAAGATGGCGATGTGAGAATGGTGGGACTCGCCAACCCTGCTGCCCGCCGGCGCAGGCCGGCGGGATATCCAACCGCGGTCCTGCCCTGGCTCCCCGATCTCCGATTTTCGTCGCTCGCCTCGACCTGACCTGACCTCGCAGGCTTGATCCTCCCTCTCAGTGTGCTAGGGGCGGGTCATCACCCAGAGGACAGGCATGGCCGGCATATCGCGTAGATACCCGATGCTGCGGCGCTCGCAGGCTATGTGGGCGTCGCGCCGCGTCTGGCAGCCGCGCCTTGTGTTCTGGGCCGGCGCCATCTCGATCGGCTTGATCAGCGTGCTGTTCGCCCTGCTGGCCGACCGGGCGCAGGCGCTGTTCCACGTCGTCACCGGCGGCGATAGCGGCAGCTGGCGCTTTTATCTGCCGCTGGTCATGACGCCCGCGGGCTTCGTGATTTGCGCCTGGCTTGCCCATTCCTTCTTTCCGGGATCGCAAGGCAGCGGCATTCCGCAGGCGATCGCCGCCCGTCACCTGCGCGATGACGAGGATCGCGGCCACCTTCTTTCGCTGCGCCTGGCAGCGGGCAAGGTTGCGCTTACCGTCATCGGTCTCGCCTGCGGCGGATCGATCGGCCGCGAGGGCCCGACGGTGCAGGTCGGCGCCTCACTCATGCTTCAGGCGGCGCGCTGGGGCGGCGTGGCGCAGGCGCGCGGCCTGATCCTGGCCGGCTCGGCTGCCGGCGTCGCCGCCGCCTTCAACACGCCGCTCGCCGGCATCGTCTTCGCCATCGAGGAGATGGGTCGCGCCTATGAGTCACGGACCAACGGGCTGGTGCTGACGGCGGTGATCCTCGCCGGCCTCGCCTCGCTCGGCCTGCTCGGCAACTACACCTATTTCGGCGTCGCCAGGGACACGGTGGCCTTCGCCACCGACTGGCCGCTGGTGATTGCCTGCGGCGTCATCGGCGGCGGCTTCGGCGCGCTGTTTTCGCTGTTGGCGCTGAGGATCACGCGGCGCGTCCGACGCTGGAATGGCCTGCAGCCATTGTGGCGCGCGCTGCTCGTGGCAGGCATCTGCGGCTTGGCGGTTGCCGCGATCGGTCTCGTCTCGGGCGGCCTTACCTTCGGAACCGGCTACGCTCAGGCCCGCGGCGCCGTCGAAGGCGCGCCGCTACCCGCGTTCTTCTTCCTGGAAAAATTCGCGGCCGGCGTGCTGTCGATGGTGTCGGGCATTCCGGGCGGCATCTTCGCGCCGTCGTTGGCGGTGGGCGCCGGTCTCGGCAGCACGCTTGGCCTGGCGTTCGGCGCCGGAACAGGCCTCGCCGCGCTGCTCGGCATGGCCGGTTATTTCGCCGGCGTCGTGCAGGCGCCGATGACGGCCTTCGTCATCATCCTCGAAATGACCGGCAACCACGACAACGTCATCGCGCTGATGTGCGCGGCGATGCTGGGCTACGGCACGGCGCGGCTGATCTCCAACGAGCCGCTCTATCACGCGCTGTCACGCGTGTTCATCGCCGAGGCGATCAGGCGGCGCAGGGCCGTCGAGCAGCAAGGCTGAATGGCGAGCTTGGCGCTGTCGCCTTATTCGCTTGTCCCTGGCAGCACTTGCGGGAGGCGGACTTCCATATTGCCATCCTCCACCAAGGGAGCCTCAGCCTATTTGCACTTGGCGATCGAGGCCAGCGCGGCCGAGATGCCCTTCAGAGAAAAGACGTAGGAAGTCGGGTTGCCGCGACCGGACTTCGCCTGCACCTTCATGTCGGTACCCGTCTTCATGGCGGCGATCAGCACCGGCTCTTCAGCGGCGTTCTCGACCCAGGCCGACTTGCCGCGGGTGAACATCGAGAAGGACTTCTTGTCGATGGTGACGGTGGCCTTGGAGCCTTCCTGGAAGTTGTAGCCGGCGATGAACTGCGGCTCATAGGACACCTGCTGCCCGGGCCGTTGGCTGACGAAGAAGAACATGTCGCCATGGTCGAGCTTTGGCGGCTGCTTGTCGGTCGGCACCGTCAGCACATAGCAGACCTTGCCGCCTGCCGACTGATAGCTGTACGTGCCCCAGGCGTTGTGCTGGCCGATCTTGGTCGCCTGCTGCGCCAGCGCCGGCGCCGCGAAGGCGGCCGCCAGGACCAGGCTGGAAACTGTAGCAATCAATCCGCGCATCGTTCTTCCCGTATTCCGAAATGGTGCGGAGGCGGGCCGCATGGCGTCCTGCCGTCGCTTCATTTTGATTTAATCAGGGTTACCAAACGGTGAATTTTTCCCAACAAAAGGAACTCACCCCAGGAAACCGCCGCCATTCGCGCCGCCGCTTCCACGCGGCGGTCGCGATGTCCCGGCGCGAACTTGGAGGGCACGAAAGCGGCAAGAGTTTGTCTTTTCGCGCGGGCGGTTTCGCGGTTTCGTTGTGGCGAAAAGTCAGCCAGGATCAACCTTTGTCGGCGAGGGCGTCCCTGGCGGCCTGCCGGTGCGCCGGGGTGATATGGGCGCTGACGGCGGTGATTGCCGCGGTGAGCACGGCAAGGTCATCGGTGAACCCGAGACCGAGCACGAAGTCGGGGATGAAATCCACCGGCAGCACGAAATAGCCGAGCGCGGCAAGCAGGGTACCCTTGGTGCGCAGCGGCGTGTCCTTGTCCATGGCACAATAGTAGGCGGCGACCACCTCTTCCATGAACGGGATCTGCCGGGCAGCCTTCTTGGCCGTGCGCCAGAACTTCTCGCGCACCTCGCCTTCGCCGGCGAGCCTGTCGCCGAAGCCAAAGAAATCGAAACGGGATTCCTGCGCCATCAATCTCTCCTCGGCCACGCGCCAGCTTGCGTTGCGGCCACCGCGGGAGATGTGGTGAAAGCGGCACCCCCCTGCAAGGTCTCCACCGTTGCCAGCCCGGCAAATCGGAATCGGACTTATCGGCAGTCGTCAGCCGAAATAGCGGTTCATCCGCTTCGCCAGTTCGATGTCGAGCGCCGTGACGCCGCCGGCGTCATGCGTGTTCAGCGTGACGTCGACGGTCTTGTAGACGTTCGACCAATCGGGGTGGTGGTCCATCTTCTCGGCGGCCAGCGCCACGCGGGTCATGAAGGCGAAGGCCTCGGAGAAGTTCTTGAAGCCGAAGCTGCGCTTGATGGAGGCGCCGTCGGCCGCCAGCGACCAGCCTTCGAGTTCCGCCAGCGCTGCGGTGATCGCTTCCTTGTTGAGTTTTTCCCTGGTCATGTCGGGTTCCCGTGCTATTCGGAGGTATTCCAACCATAGCGCCGGATCGATGAGCGCAAAGCCCATAAAATCCATTCTGTTCGTCTGCCTCGGCAACATCTGCCGCTCGCCCTTGGCCGAAGGCGTCTTCCGCGCCGTGTGGGCCGAGCGCGGGGAAGGTCGGGACATCCTGCTCGATTCGGCCGCGACCAGCGGCTGGGAGGTCGGCTCCGCGCCCGATCCGCGTTCGATCGCGGTTGCCACAAGGCACGGCATCGACATTTCCGCGCAAAAGGCGCGCAGGATAGCGCTGGACGATTTCTCGCGCTTCGACCTGATTCTCGGCATGGACCGGACAAATGTGCGCGATCTGAAGGCGTTAGCGCCGCAGGCCACGCGCGACCGCATCCATCTCTTCCTGGAGTTTGCCAGCGGAAATGCGCGCGATGTGCCGGACCCTTACTACGAAGACCAGCAGGCCTTCGTTTCGGTCTACCGCATGATCCGCGAGGCGTCGGAGGCGCTGGCGAAGCGGCTGGAAGCGAGCGGATCGGCGCCAACCAGCGGCCAGGCTTCCTCGACGATGTAGGGGCCGCCGCCGACCGAATCGCGCGACGACATCAAGACGAAGCGGCCGACCCGGAAGGGCAGCGTGGAAAAGTTGCCGCGCGCCGACAGATATTGCGCGACGTCCGCCGGGCTCGAATTGCGCAGGCGCGCGAGCGTCACATGCGGCGAGAATTTGCGCGGATCGGCCGGCAGGCCGAGCCGCTGGCAGATGCGGTCGATCTCGCCCTGCAGCGCCACCAGGTCCGGCGAGGCGGACACGCCGGCCCATACGGCGTGCGGC
>NZ_RZSR01001121.1:0-1738 GCF_004023265.1 Mesorhizobium sp. M1A.F.Ca.IN.020.06.1.1 | reverse complement strand
GTTCTGGTTCATGCGGAACAGGTTCTGCGGGTCGTAGCGCTGCTTGATCTCGAGCAACCGGCCATAATTGCCGCCATAGGCCGCTTCGACACGGTCGATCTCATCCTCCGGCATGAAGTTCACATAGGCCGTTCCGGCAGCATGAGGCTTTGATGCTTCATAGATGTCTCGAGCCCATTCGATGCAGGCCTTGTCCATGGCCGGTTCGCGCCAGCGGGCGTGAACGTTCATGACGAAATGCGAGCTCCGCTGCGGAAACGCCGTCGCATCCGCCGGGACGCGGCCAGCGACGCCGCCGACATGGCCGAAGAATATCTCGCATTCGGGACCCGGAAGGCTGGATATCGCGGTCGTGGTGATCTCGATCGCGCTGTCGGAAAGCTCGGTGAAGTCATGGCTCTTCCAATAGTTGCGGGCGCCAGGCGCGAGCAGCGGATCGAAGGCCTGCTGCCAGCCCGTGAACGGATTGGGACCGACGACGTCGGCGATCGGCGTGCCGATGGCGCGGAGCTTTTGCGTCGCCTTTTCGCCAGCCTCGATATCGCCGCAATAGCACATGGCCAGCACCAGCACTTCCTTGCCGTGCCATTCGGCCGGCAGGAAGGGCAGCGGCGGCGCCTGCCGCATGACCACCCAGCAGGTCAGTTCGTCGGGAGCGGTTTCGAGCGCGGCGCGGTATTCCCGAAGCACCTTCCCGGCATCGGCGAAGGGATGGACCACAAGGCCCGACAGCACTTGCGGCCCGAACCGGTGAAGTTTGAACTCGAACCCCGTGACGACGCCGAAATTGCCGCCGCCGCCGCGCAGCGCCCAGAACAGGTCCGCGTTCTCGGTCTCGCTGGCGCGCAGCAGCTTGCCGTGCGCGGTTACCACGTCGGCGGAAACGAGATTGTCGATGGTCAGCCCGTATTTGCGGGTGATCCACCCGAAGCCGCCGCCCAGCGTCAGGCCGGCGATGCCGGTGGTCGAGTTGATGCCGGTCGGCAGCGCCAGCCCGAAGGCCTGCGTTTCGCGGTCGACATCGACAAGCGTGGCGCCGGGTCCGACCCAGGCGCGCCGCGCCGCGACATCGACCCGCACAGACTTCATCATGGAGAGATCGATGACGAGGCCGCCCTCGCAGATGGCGCTGCCGGCAATGTTATGACCGCCGCCGCGCACGGAGACGAGAAGTCCGTTCTCACGGGCGAAATTCACCGCGGCAACGACATCGGAGGCGCCGACGCAGCACGCGATCAGCCCGGGCCGCCGGTCGATCATGTCATTCCAGATGCTGCGCGCGCCGTCGTAGCCGGCGTCACCCTCCCGCAGAACCGTGCCGCGTATTTGCGTCGAAAGCGTTTCCAGGGCGGCGGCGTCGACCGTGGTCTTGCCGCCCTCAAGGGCAGTGAAGCTCATGGCATTCATGAATTCCTCCCGTTCTTGTTGATGAGCCCCCTCCGCCCGAATTTTAGTGTGCGCTCATGTTCGGCATCCCGCAAGTTATCGCGGGCAGCGAGCCGGCCGTGCGGGCCTTGCTCAACAAACGATTGGCAAGAACGGCACGCGCGTTGCCAGCAATCTTGACGGGCAGGAATAACAGGCTTTCAATCAAGAGAGATTATCGCTGCGGATATAGGGGAACGCCGCATGAAACGCATGTTGTTTGCCTGTTCGATATCGTCTGTGCTGCTATTGTCAGCGAACCGGGCGTTTGCGTTCAATTTCGGCTTCGTCAGAGTGCCGGACTGGATGGATC
>NZ_RZSR01001120.1:0-1741 GCF_004023265.1 Mesorhizobium sp. M1A.F.Ca.IN.020.06.1.1 | reverse complement strand
CGCCCAGGCGGGCGGCGGCTTCCAGTTCATGCCGATCCTTGCCGATGACGCCGTGCACGATGCCGCCTTTGCCGGCGAGGTCGACAAGGCGTTCGCGCCACGCGCTATCGAGCTGATCAACTGGCGCAACGGCGCCGAGACGTTGACCGCAAACGGCGGCCCGCTGTTCAGCACGCGCATGCGGGCTACAGCCGTCCGCGGTGACTGGCACCTCTGGACCGATACTTATGCCATCGTCAACAAGCCGGGCGGCTTCCTTGCCGGCGGCCGTGGCGACGAGCTGGCGGTCGCTGCCAGCCTGCCGCGCGAGGCTTGGGGTTTTTGGGTCGATCGCGGCGCCACCATCATCCAGACCGACGAGCCAAAAGCGGCGATCGAATGGCTGGCTGCCAATGGCTATCGCGTACCGTACACGACGGACATCAAGCAAGCCGAGTCGGCGCATACGGCCAGTATTAATTAAGCTGACGTCGGCGCTTCACCCGCCCGGCGCTTCGCGCCGACCTCCCCATCGAGGGAGGTAGAGCGTCGTGCCAGCCTGCCGTCGCTGCATGCCTGCGACATTCATGAAATGCTAAACCCGTTTGAGCGTAAAGCGCGGCGCCTTACCTCCCCTTGATGGGGAGGTCGCGCCGCAGGGCGCGGGCGGGGCGCTGCGCCGACCTACGCCGCTTTCGCCACCCCATTCAACTCGCGCAGCACATCCGCCGACAGCTCCAACTCCGCTGCCGCAAGGTTCTCGCGCAGATGCCCGACCGACGACGTGCCCGGGATCAAAAGGACGTTGGGGGAACGCTGCAACAACCATGCCAGCGCAACCTGCATCGGCGTCGCGCCGAGCCGCTCGGCCACGCCGGACAGCGTCGACGATTGCAACGGGCTGAAGCCGCCAAGCGGAAAGAACGGCACATAGGCGATGCCGTGGCGCGCCAGTTCATCGATCAGCGCGTCGTCCTCGCGATGCGCCAGATTGTACTGGTTCTGCACGCAGACGATGTCGCAAATCTTGCGGCCTTCCTGGATTTGCGCTCGGGTGACGTTGCTCAAGCCGATATTGCGCACCAGGCCCTTGCGCTGAAGCTCGGCGAGCTTGGTGACCTGCGCCTCGATGGAGCCCTCGGCTGGACCATGCATCCCGAACATGATGCGCAGATTGACGACGTCCATCACCTCGAGGCCAAGATTGCGAAGATTGTCGTGTACGGCCTGTTCGAGCTCATCGGCTGTGAAGGCCGGCAGCCAGGAGGCGTCTTCGCCACGACGGGCGCCGATCTTTGTGACGATGGTGAGGTCGTCGGGGTAGGGCAATAGCGCCTCGCGGATCAGCTTGTTGGTGACGTGCGGACCATAGTAATCGCTGGTGTCGATATGGTTCACGCCTTGCGCTATGGCTTCGCGCAGCACGGCGATGGCCGCGTCATGGTCTTTCGGTGGACCGAAGACTCCTTTGCCTGCGAGCTGCATGGCGCCGTAGCCGAGGCGGCGGACCGACCGCTCGCCGAGTTTATAGGTGCCGGATTTGTTTACGCTGGACATCGTGGTTCTCCTTCGTTGCCGGCGAGGGAGATAAGGCATAGCCGCTGTCCCGATAACCAGCTATATTCGGCACAGCTTGTACGAAATTCAGGACAATGGCGGCCGAACTCAACGATCTCCAGGCGTTCATGGCCGTGGCCCGCGCCGGCGGCTTTCGCGAAGCAGCTCGCGCCACGGCCGGCAGCGCGTCAGCGCTCAGCGAAGC
>NZ_RZSR01001119.1:0-1749 GCF_004023265.1 Mesorhizobium sp. M1A.F.Ca.IN.020.06.1.1 | reverse complement strand
GATGAGGACCGCAAGAGCCGTGGCGGTCCGCGCTTTTCTTGCGCTCGCCACGGCTCTTGCGGTCCTCATCCTTGCGACCGGCGCGCCGCGGCGCGCCGCGGCCACGGCGAGGCGCTTCTTCGCCTTCGCTCTCGGCGACCGTTGACAGGTCGCCGTCATGCCATTCGATCTTGGTGCCAATCAGCTTTTCGATGGCGTCGACATATTTGGTGTCGGAGCGCGTCGCGATGGTGCAGGATTTTCCGGAGCGGCCGGCCCGGCCGGTGCGCCCGATACGGTGGACATAATCCTCTGCATGGATCGGCACGTCGTAGTTGAAGACGTGGCTGACGTCTGGAATATCGAGGCCGCGGGCGGCGACGTCCGAGGCGACGAGGTAACGCAGCTTGCCATCGCGGAAATTGGCAAGCATCTGCATGCGGGCGCGCTGATCCATGTCGCCATGCAGCGCGCCGGCGTCGAAATCATGCTTCAGCAGCGAGCGGAAAAGCTCCGACACTTCGACCTTGCGGTTGCAGAAGATGATGGCGTTCTTCAGATCGGACTCTTCGGCCCGCATGAGATTGCGAAGCGTCTCGCGCTTGTCCCACGGCTTGGAGCCTGACTTCACCAGGCGCTGCGTGATGCTGGTCGCGGTGGAAGCGGCTCTGGATACCTCGACGCGCACCGGCGCATGCAGGAATTTCTCGGTGAGCTTGGTGATTTCCGGCGGCATGGTCGCCGAGAAGAACAAGGTCTGGCGCGTGAACGGGATCATCTCGCAGATGCGCTCGATATCCGGGATGAAGCCCATATCGAGCATACGGTCGGCCTCGTCGATGACGAGGATCTCCACGCCGTTGAGCAAGAGCTTGCCGCGCTCGCGGTGGTCGAGCAGCCGGCCGGGCGTGGCGATCAGCACATCGGCGCCGCGCTCCAGCTTCTTGTCCTGCTCCTCGAAGGAGACGCCGCCGATCAGCAGCGCGATGTTGAGCTTGTGGTTCTTGCCGTATTTGACGAAGTTTTCCTCAACCTGGGCGGCGAGCTCGCGTGTCGGCTCGAGGATCAGCGTGCGCGGCATCCGGGCACGCGCACGGCCCTTTTCCAGCCGGGTCAGCATCGGCAGCACGAAGGAAGCGGTCTTGCCGGTGCCTGTCTGCGCAATGCCCAACACATCCTTGCCAAGCAGCGCATGCGGAATGGCGCCGGACTGGATCGGGGTAGGCTTGGTGTAGCCGGCATCGGTGACTGCGGAGAGGACCTTCGGCGACAGGCCGAGGTCTGTGAACGTCAACGCTTCTTGAGCGGTCTGAGTGTCTGCGGACAAGTTGTGGCTGTCTTTGGCTGGTTCGGGAAAAATCGCAACACGCGTTGCGGCGGGCGCCGCGCGCCTGCAAGATCGGGTTGCAGTTAGGCGCAAGTCCGCGATTTGTCAACAGAAACGGCCGGGAATCCGGCGGATTGTGAACACGTAACCTTAATTGCGATGCTTATTCGGGGTTATTGTCTTCTACCGGCTCAATAGCGGAATTGCTCGGCAAGAATACGCTCGTTCCATGAATGATTGGGATCGAACAGCAACGTCGCCGTCGCGGTCGGCGATTCCCGCACCGTGACAGAGGCGATCGCCTTGACCTCGGTGTGGTCGGCGGCGGCGTTCACCGGGCGCTTTTCCGACTCCAATATGTCGAAGCGCACGATCGCTTTGTTGGAGAGCAGCGCGCCGCGCCAGCGCCGGGGCCGGAAGGGACTCACCGGCGTCAGCGCCAA
>NZ_RZSR01001118.1:0-1762 GCF_004023265.1 Mesorhizobium sp. M1A.F.Ca.IN.020.06.1.1 | reverse complement strand
ACAGGACCGTGGCTGTCACCGGCCATTGACAAGCCATCTTTGCTCCGCCACCTCATGCCCGGAACTTCCAGATGAAGGCGGCCGGCATGACCGGATATTTTTCTTCTCCTTTCCCGCGGCGCGCATCGGTCGGCGTCGATGTCGGCGGCGTGATGGTCGGCGGCGGCGCGCCGGTCGTCGTGCAGTCGATGACCAACACCGATACCGCCGACATCGATCAAACCGTTGCCCAGGTGGCGGCGCTGCATCGCGCCGGCTCGGAGATCGTGCGCATCACTGTCGACCGCGACGAGAGCGCCGCTGCCGTGCCGCGCATCCGTGATCGGCTGGCCCGGCTCGGCGTCAACGTGCCGCTGGTCGGCGACTTCCACTATATCGGTCACAAGCTGCTCGCCGATCACCCGGCCTGCGCCGAGGCGCTGGCGAAATACCGCATCAACCCCGGCAATGTCGGCTTCAAGGACAAGAAGGACCGCCAGTTCGCCGCGATAGTCGAGATGGCGATCAGATACGACAAGCCGGTGCGCATCGGCGTCAACTGGGGCTCGCTCGACCAGGAGCTCTTGACCCGGCTGATGGATGACAACCAGGGCCGGGGCTCGCCGCTCACCGCCCAGGAAGTCACCCGCGAGGCGATCGTGCAGTCGGCGATCCTGTCGGCGGAGATGGCGGAAGAGATCGGGCTCGGCCGCGACAAGATCATCCTGTCGGCCAAGGTCAGCGGCGTGCAGGATCTGATCGCCGTCTATACCGAGCTTGCGACCCGCTCCAACCATGCGCTGCATCTCGGGCTGACCGAGGCCGGCATGGGCACCAAGGGCATCGTCGCTTCCTCGGCTGCCATGGGTATCCTCCTGCAGCAGGGCATCGGCGACACGATCCGCATCTCGCTGACGCCGGAGCCGAACGGCGACCGCACGCGCGAGGTGCAGGTGTCGCAGGAACTTTTGCAGACGATGGGCTTCCGGCAGTTCGTGCCGATCGTCGCGGCCTGCCCCGGCTGCGGCCGCACGACCTCCACCGTCTTCCAGGAGCTGGCCCAAAGCATCCAGGCCGACATCCGCAAGAACATGCCGGTGTGGCGTGAGAAATATCCGGGTGTTGAGAACCTCAAGGTCGCGGTGATGGGCTGCATCGTCAACGGCCCCGGCGAATCCAAGCATGCCGATATCGGCATATCTTTGCCCGGAACCGGCGAGACGCCGACAGCGCCGGTGTTCATCGACGGCAAGAAGGCGGCGACGCTGCGTGGCCCCTCGATCGCGCAGGATTTCGAAAAGATGGTCGCCGACTATATCGAGCAGCGGTACGGACACGGCAAAGCCGCCGCGGAATGAGCCATGCAGCGCTTGCTCAGGACGGCACTGATCCTGATTTGCGCGCTGATCCCTGCCGGTCAGGCATTCGCCGATCCGCCGCAGTCGCGATCGGCCGCAAAACGGCTGATCAACCGCGTCTGTGATCTGATCGAAACTCAGGCTGAGCAAAATGGCCTGCCCAAGGATTTCTTCGCCCGGCTGATCTGGAAGGAGAGCCGCTTCGATCCCAATGCGGTGAGCCCCGTGGGCGCCGAAGGCATCGCGCAGTTCATGCCGGGCACGGCCAAGCTGCGCGGGCTTGCCGATCCCTTCGACATCGGGCAGGCGATCCCCGCCTCGGCCAAGTATCTTGCCGAGATGAAGGCGGGCTACGGCAATCTCGGCCTCGCGGCTGCCGCCTACAATGCGGGCGAGAACCGCGTATCGCGCTGGCTGTCCTCCGG
>NZ_RZSR01001117.1:0-1763 GCF_004023265.1 Mesorhizobium sp. M1A.F.Ca.IN.020.06.1.1 | reverse complement strand
CTCGGCATCCGCACCATCGGCACCGCGACCGTCTCGTCGAAGCCGGCAACGCCCTGGTCGAGGATATGATTGTTGGCGAGCGACAGCACGAGCCTGTCACGGGCAATGCCGACGTCTGCCAGCGCATCCGCCAGGAAGCGTTCGCTCATCGCGTGATGCGTGCCAAGCCGCGTGCCCGCCACCGCGCTCGGCCGCTCGACGATCGGGCTTTCGCAATTGCCGACCACGAGATCGGCCGAAGCGAGCAGCGCCGCGATCGCAGGGTCGCATTCCGGCACCCGGCGATTGGCGACCGCCGACAGGTCGCCGATGAAAGCAAGCCGCACAGTTTGCGTTGGCGTCGGCACCATCAGCGTCGCTGCCGGCGCCGCGAAACCGTTTCTGTCGCCGCCTAGCGACGGCTTCAGAAAACGCGGCAGCCACGACAATTTGTAGGAAAGCGGATAATTCGACACGCGATGCCCAACCGTTTGCCATCGTGTGTAGACCGTCTTCGCGCCAGGAGAAAGCAGCAGGCGAAGCGCCGCAAATCCGTGTATTGTGGCTGGCGGGATTGGGACGGGAGGATCCATCGTGAAGCGACTGTCGGGCCTTGTGGCACTCACACTCTTGCTGCTCCTGCCGTTTGCTTACGCCAAAGCGGCTAGCCCCGACCCTGCCGCCTTGTTCGAGGCGAAAACCGTTTCAGAGCGGAACAGAGCCCTGGCGGCACTGGAGGCGGCGGCACCGAGCGATCCGGCATCGGCCTATGCCGCCGGCGCCGGCGAATTCTTTACCGCGCTGGAAATCCTGGCCAGCGGTCTGCATCGGCACGGTTTCGAGAGCCCGCAATCCTTCATGCTACCGCTGATGCGGCTGCCCGTGCCGGACAATCCCAGTCCCGAGCCGCTGACCTATGAAAAGTTCCGCGCCATCCTGATCGCTTTCCGCGACCGTCTGGAGAAATCCGCCGCCACGCTGGGCTCGGTGCCCGTCGATGCCGATATCGGCATGGTGGTCGACCTCGCTCATGCCGGTATCAATCTCAACGAGGACGGCAACATCGCGCCGGACGAAAGCATCGCCGCGATTATGGCCTCGCTCTCACGCGGCGTCGACGCGAGCGATGCCGCCCCTTCGCTTGCCTTCCGCTTCGACCGCGCCGACGGCTTCTGGCTGCAAGGTTACGCCGAGTTCCTGATGGCGCAGGCCGATTTCTGGCTGGCGCATGATTTCAAAGCCATGTTCGACGGCTCTTTCCACATGCTGTTTCCGCACGCGAAACTGCCGTTGCAGGACGCGCTGGTCCCGCCGGATGGCGGCATGAGCGGCAGCATCTTCGCCTCGGAATGGCGCTTTGCCGACTTCATCTCGCTGGTGCATCTCGTCAACTGGCCGGTGATCGAGCCGGAGCGCCGGAAGGCGGCGCGCCGTCACCTGCTGGAGATGATCCGGCTTTCGCGCGAGGACTGGAAAGCGATACGCGCCGAAACCGACAATGACCGCGAATGGCTGCCGGGACCGCAGCAGAAGGGCGTCAACCCGCTCACCAGCCTTGAGGTCGGCGAGGCGCAAGTGCAGGCATGGCTTGCCGCCCTGACCATGGCTGAGGACCTTCTCGAAGGCCGCGTGCTGCTGCCGCATTTCCGTGTCATCGGCAAAGGCATCAACATGAAGCGCTTCTTCGACGAGCCGAAACCTTTCGACCTCGTCCTGTCGATCACCGGCCCGGCCATCGCGCCTTATCTCGAAAGTGGAAAAATCCTCACCAGCGACGATTTCAA
>NZ_RZSR01001116.1:0-1768 GCF_004023265.1 Mesorhizobium sp. M1A.F.Ca.IN.020.06.1.1 | reverse complement strand
GGATAGAGCTGATGGCCGAAGCCGGGCAGCGGCCGGTCGTGGGCCAGCCAGCGCGCGATCGTCTCGTCCGGCCCGAGCCGCTCGGCATCCTCGACCAGCGCGATGGCCGCGGCCCCGGCGCCGCCATGACGCTGGCCGGTAAGGGCAGCGAGCCCGGCAAGCAGGCAGGCCACGATCGGCGCGCCGGTCGAAGCGGCGACGCGTGCGGCGAAGGTCGAGGCGTTGAGCTCGTGATCGGCCAAAAGCACCAGCGCCTTGCGGATGAGATCGGCACCGGCAGCGTCGACCGACCAGCCGCGCGCCAGCCTTTCATGCACCGGCTCCGCCCCCGGGCTTGCACCGAGTGACGTCGCGAGCACGCTGGTGGCGCTGGCGCCATCCTGCTGCAGCATGCCCGGCCTGCGGCCGAGCGAAGGCCGGCCAGCCGCGGCAAGCGCCGACAATCTTGCAAAGGCCGTCGGGGTGCCGCTCTCGCGAACGATCGAAGGCGTCAGCGATGCGAAGGATATCGCGGCGCCGGATGCCCAAAGCAGGCTTGCTGCCTCCTCCAGCGTCGCTGTCGCGGCAAGCGCAACGGCATCCTTGCCGCGATAAACGAGGCGGCCGTGCAGCACGGTCGAGATGGCAGTGGTGATCGCTGGCTCGCCCCAGGCGATGGCGCTTTCGGCGATCGCCTGGGGGCTGCGCCCGCGCGCCCGGCGGGTGGCGAGCGCGGCTATGTCGTCGGCTCGATACTGGCTGCGGCGCGGATCGGCCCCGTCGGGCCGCATGCCGATGCGGCCGCGGCTGACATAGGCGTAAAGCGTCTGCGGCCGGACCTTGAGCCGCGCCAGCGCTTCCTCCCGCGTCAGCCATTCGGACAAGTCCGCACCGCCTCATATTGATTCAGTTGATCAAGATTGATGCGTTGATTGTAGAGCATTAACTGCAGTGCACAAAGGGTCAAGGAGACAGTCATGGCAAATGGGCTCGATGATGTTGTGGCGGCGGAGACGGTTCTTTCCGATGTCGACGGCGCGGGCGGCCATCTCACCATCCGAGGCCATTCGTTGACGGAACTCGCCGGGCACTGGCGCTACGGCCAGGTGGTCCGCCTCTTGTTCGACGGGTTCTTTGACGAGCTTCCCGGCGACGACGAGCTGGAGAAGGCGATCGGCAATGCGCGTGTCGAGGTTTTCGAACGGCTGCAGCCGATGCTCGCTGGACTTCCAGCGCTCGATGTCTACAGCGGTATGCGCGCCGGCATCGCCCTTCTGCCCGACGGCGACTCGCTCGCCGACGCGCTCCGGCTCATCGCGGCGCCGGCGGTGCTAACGCCGGCCCTGCTGCGGCTCGGACGCGGCGAGAAGCCTGTTCCTCCGGACGCACGCGCCGATCATGCCAACGACATGCTGCGAATGCTCTCCGGTACGGCCTCGCCGGCGCTTGCCAAGGCGCTCGATACGTATCTGGTGACGGTCAGCGACCATGGGCTCAATGCCTCGACCTTCGCAACGCGGGTGGTGGCGTCGACGCAGGCGGGCTTGACCTCGGCGATCCTGGCCGGGCTCGGCGCGCTCAAAGGCCCGCTGCATGGCGGCGCGCCGGGGCCGGTGATCGAGATGCTCGACGCGATCGAGGCGAGCGGCGACGCGGCCGCCTGGCTGCGAAACGAGATCGCGCGCGGCGAGCGCATCATGGGCTTCGGCCATCGCATCTACCGCGTGCGCGACCCACGTGCCGACGTGCTGAAAGCCGTCGTGCGGCGGCTGGGCACACGTTGTGAGAC
>NZ_RZSR01001115.1:0-1769 GCF_004023265.1 Mesorhizobium sp. M1A.F.Ca.IN.020.06.1.1 | reverse complement strand
GTCCAGGGCTCGATCATTTCTCACCTGCCAGAAGCCAGGCGGACACCAACCCGGACAGCGCGCCTGTCGCCACGTACCAGGCGCCCGGAACGACCAGATAAGTTGCCGCCGCCACCACTAGGCTGACAAGCCAGGGGCGCGCCGCGGCAAAACCCTTCCACATGCCGCGCAGCAGCACCAGGAACACTGCCGGAAAGGCCATGGCGAAGCCGTAGCGCTCGACGTTGCCAAGCACCGGCCCGAGCGCCGCTCCGCAGGTCGTGAAAATCACCCAGGCAAGATAGAAGGGAAGGGCAGTTCCCGCATAGTAGGCGAGGCTGAAGGCTGGCCGCAGTCCGCTGGCCGCGCGGCGCTTCGCGTCGGCGAGCCCGAGCGCAAAGCTCTCGTCGCACATCAAGAACAGCGCGGGCAGCGCCTTGCGTTTGGGCAGGTGGCGCAGGAACGGCGCAAGTGCCGCGCCCATCAGGAAATGCCGGCTGTTGACCAGCAATGTGATGGCGGCGATCAACAGCACATGCGGCGGCGAGGTCCAGAGCTGGATGGCGGCAAATTCGGAGCCGCCGGCGAAGTTGAGGCCCGTCATCAACGGCACCTCGACGACGCTCAAGCCCTTCTGCGCGGCCTGCGCGCCCAGCACGAGTGCGTAGGGGACAATGCCAAGCAGCACCGGCGTCGAGGCGGCGGCGCCCCGCCGGAATTCGGCGCCGCGTGCTTCGGCGGGAGGGTGGCCCAGGGTTATCTCGGAAACGCTCATGGCTCTTCTTCGGCCAGCCTTGCGGGGCGGCCTTCTCCGGTTGCTCGATGGTCGGTTATCGCTGGCCACCATAGCCGAAATGCTCCGCAATCGGGTTGCGAAGATGCGCCGTTTCTGCCAAGGTTTGGCATTGGATAGCGAGAATTAGCCAATATTGGAATCAGACGCCATGAAGCTGGATGAGATCGACAAGCGGATCCTGCGCGCCCTGCAGCGCGACGGGCGCATGGCCAACAACGATCTTGCGAGAGAGGTCGGCCTGTCGCCGTCACCCTGTCTGAGGCGCGTAAAATTGCTGGAGGAGGCTGGCGTCATCGACCGCTATGTCGCGGTGCTCAACCCGGCCAAGATCGGTCGCGGTCATACCTTCTTCACTCGCATCTGGCTGAAGCAGCAGGACGAGGACACGATCGAGCATTTCGCCAGGGAGGTGGGCAAGCTGCCCGAGGTGCTGGAATGCTATCTGATGCTGGGCGATTGCGACGCTATGGTGCGGGTTGTGGCGGCGGGCATCGAGGACTATCGCCGCTTCCAGTCGGAGCACTTAAGTCGCATCAAGGGGGTGCAGAACGTCAAGACCGACGTTCCCAGCCAGACGGTCAAGCAGACTTCGGAGATGCCGCTTTAGATCTTCCCTTTTTTCCTTGAGGGAGAAGGTGACCGCGAACCGTCGGGATGCTGCTGGAAGGACCGCCGCGGCAATGAGGCGCCAGTTTCCCAGCGCCTCGTTTCGTCTCTATCGTCTCGGCGCTGCGCGCCTGTCCGCCGTCTCCGGCAAGGGAGAAGGCGAACCCACGCCTAATGTTGGGCGTGGTGCTCCGCGTTGCGTTTGCGCGTCGCCGCCGCCTTCTTGGCGGAAGCAGAACGCTCGGCCGCCGAGCGCGAGCTTGACGCTTTGCCGCCGGCCTTGCCGCCCTTGTGCGCCGCCGGATGGCCGGTGTGCTTGCCGCGGCCCGAGCCGCCCGCCTTCTTGCCGCCGCCATCGTCCTTGTTGACGGTCGCCCAGGCCCGGCGC
>NZ_RZSR01001114.1:0-1772 GCF_004023265.1 Mesorhizobium sp. M1A.F.Ca.IN.020.06.1.1 | reverse complement strand
CCGTTGACGATCATCACGCAGCCGCGGCCGACGCGGCCGATGGCGTCGCCTGGCAAGACGGACACGTCATGGATTTTGGCAACTGAAAAAGGAGTGAGACGAGGATGGATTATAAAAAGGCGGGCAAATTCGCCCTGCAGTTCATGGCCGCCGCGGCGATCGGAATGGCGCTCGCGCCGGCGAGCGCTTACGCGCAGTCGGCTGCCCCGGTCGAGGGTGTGCTGGAATGGTTCGTCGGTGTGTTGCAGGGCAGCATTGCTCGATCTTTCGGGATCATAGCCGTTTGCTTTCTCGGCTTCCTTGCCATGACCGGCAGACTGGTGTGGATGATGGCGCTTTCCATCATCATCGGCATCGCTTTGGTGTTTGGCGCTGCAGCTCTGGTCGATTCCATCCGGTCCACCGCTGGAGGCGCGTGAGCGATGGAGGACGAAGAGGTCTATGTCGAGGCGGTCAGCCTGCCTCTGACGCGCCCGCCGATGAAATGGGGTGTGCGCTACGAGGTGTTCGCGCTTAACGGCATGGCTGCCGTCATCGGTTTCATCGCGACCAGCAGCTTCACGCTTGGCCTCGGCCTGTTCGGCGCGACGCATTTGATCAGCGCCTATCTGTGCCAGCGCGACCCATACATCTTCCACATCGTCGAACGGCGGCTGTCGAAGCGGGACGCGGCCGCAAACTCCGGCTTTTGGGGCGCGAGGAGCTATTCGCCGTGAGTGTGAACGCCGACCTGAAATTCGCCAAAGCGCGCAAACGCGAAAAGCCTGTCGAGGCCCATGTCCCGTATTTGCGCCATGTCGACGACAACCTGGTCGTCACCAAAAGCGGCTTTCTCCTCGGGGTCATTCAGCTTAGTGGCCTGCCCTTCCAGACCATGGATCAGGCAGAGCTCAACAGCCGCATGTTCAATCGCAACACGACATTCCGCAACCTCTCCACGTCCCGTTTTGCCGCCTATTCGACCATCATTCGGCGTCACATCACGCCTGAGATCGAAGGCGATTTCGAAAACGCCTTCGTGGCGGAACTCGATGCCCGCTACATGGACGAGTTGGGCTCAAAGAATCTGTTCGTCAACGAGGCTTTCTTGACCCTCATCCGCCGGCCGATGGTCGGGCGTGTCGGCTGGGTCGACAGGGCGCTCAACGCGTTCCGCATCAGGACGGCCGGCGAAGAGACACGTGAAGAGGCGATGGCCGAACTGCACGATGTCCTCAATGGCGTCACCAAGGATTTTTCGGCCTATGGCGCGCGGCTCTTGGGGGTGGTGAGACGCCGCGGCAGCGTGTTTTCCGAACCTGCGGAATTCATCGCCAAGATCCTTGCCGGCGGCGCGGATGTCGAAATGCCGCTGCCGCGCATGAGTTTGGCGAGCGCCTGCGCGACGCGGCAAATCTTCTTCGGCAAATCCGCTCTGGAGATCAGGGGGGCGCAGGCGAGCAAGATCGGCGCCATGGTGTCGATCAAGGAATACCCGCCCTTCACGGCACCCGGATCGCTCGATGGCCTGCTGCGCCTGCCGCATGAATTCATCCTGACGCAGTCATTCGCGATTGAGGATCGCGTGACCGCCATGCGACGCATCAACACGATCTCGAACCAGGTCAGCGGTTCGGATGAGGCCGGGACCACGGTCGAGGAATCCGTGCACGCCGGCGCTGACAAGCTTGCCGGTGGCGAGGTCGTTTTCGGTCAGCATCACATGACGGTGATGGCGCTCGCCGCCGACGTCCAAGGTCTGAACCGCTCCTTGTCCGACATAAGTGCCGAAC
>NZ_RZSR01001113.1:0-1777 GCF_004023265.1 Mesorhizobium sp. M1A.F.Ca.IN.020.06.1.1 | reverse complement strand
ACAGGTCAGTGGGAACGAATTGACTGCTTGGTTATCGGTGGCGGTCCGGCCGGCCTGGCAGCAGCGACGTATCTCGGGCGCTTTCGCCGCCGGGTCGTCGTTGTCGATTGCGGTCAAAGCCGCGCGAAGCTCATTCCGATTACCCGCAACTGTCCCGGCTTCCCCGACGGCATAGCCGGCGCCGAACTGCTGAATCGGCTGCGGCAGCAGGCTTTGCAGAGCGGAGCCGATCTTAGGCACGATATAATCCACGAGATTGGCCGCGACGGAACGGATTTTATTGCGATCGGTTCGACAGCCATTCGTTCCCGCGCGGCGCTCCTGGCTACTGGCATTGTCGATAAGCTTCCAGAGACGCCTTCGGCAGACGATATGATCAGAGCCGGCACCTTGCGCCTCTGTCCGATCTGTGACGGCTATGAGGTGATCGATAAGCGCGTCGCAGTCCTGGGCCCGGCGGAAGAGGCGGTGAAGAAGGCATTGTTCATGCGGACCTACACTCGCGACGTCACCGTGCTGACGACCGATGCTTCGAGTGAAATTGATGCAGATGCCGGCCGACTGATCCACGAAGCTGGAATCCAGCTCGAGCCCTGCATCCCTCATTCGCTACGACCCTCGGGAGAGCAGGCCACCATTCAACTCTCCAACGGAACAGCATCCTCATTCGATACCGTCTATCCAGCCATGGGATGCACGATAAGGTCGCAACTTGGCCTAGATCTCGGGGCGACATGCGACGAGCTTGGAAATCTTGTCGTGGATGCGCATCAGCGCACGGTCGTGCCAGGCCTGTATGCCGCTGGCGATGTGGTCAACGAAATCAATCAGATTGCTGTCGCATTCGGCCACGCCTCGATCGCAGCCACCGACATGCATAACTATCTTGACGATACCAAGTGCTAGTTTTCACCGGTGAATTGTGATGCATCTTGTTCAGATCCTGCTCCCCTGCTCGGACAACAACGGCCAGCCTTTCGCTCAAGAAGATTTCGACCGCGTGAAGGAAGAACTGGCGAGTCGCTTCGAAGGCGTTACTGCTTACCTTCAGGCGCCTGCCGACGGTTTGTGGAAAAAGGGTGCCGAGTCCAACGCCGACAAGATTGTGATCTTCGAAGTCATGGCCAACGAGGTCGATCTCATCGACTGGCGTGAACGCCGGATCGCACTCGAGCGGTGGTTTCGACAGGAGAAGGTGGTTATCCGCTACATGCCGATCGCGCTGGTGTAGTCGTTCTTGTCCATGCACGGGAAATCAGAGCCGGCGCCTCTCCTCCCGGCGTAGCTAAGATGAGTTCGCTCGGCCCGTCGGGATCAGCCGGTCCCGAACCATTCGATGGCCGGGCGGGTGATCATCAGCCATAAGATAGCGGCGACCGCGCCGAAGGCCGGAAAGCCGAAGACGAACCAGAGCCGGAAAAGCCGGTGATAGCGCGGCGGAAGCAACTGGCCGGCTTTCGCCGCCGCCAGGGCAAGATCGCGCATCTCCATCTGCATCCAGACCACGGGAAGCCAAAAAACACCGGTCACGACGTAGAGAAGGATCGACAGCGCGATCCAGCCGTCCCAGAGCGAATAGCCGACGAGCCGGGCAAGCGCGACGCCGGTGATCGGTTGCGCTACAACTGCCGTTGCCGTGAACAGGAAATCGGCAATCACGACAATGCGCGCGACCGCGGCCACGGTAGCGGGGTTGCCGGTCGGGTGTGCAAGCAGCAGGAAGAAGGCGAGGCCAGCGCCCGCCCCCAGCAGAACCGCCGCGCCGACGATATGGAGA
>NZ_RZSR01001112.1:0-1778 GCF_004023265.1 Mesorhizobium sp. M1A.F.Ca.IN.020.06.1.1 | reverse complement strand
TGGCGTCGGCGTCGGCATCGTCATCGACGAACTGCACGGGGCGGCCGAGCACGACGCGTTCGACCGGGCCGCCGGCATCCTCTTCCAGCCGCTTCTTCAAATGGCTGATGAATAAGCCGATGATGTCGGTGAAGCCGATCAGGCGCGCCTTGATGCGCGTCTTCTCGTTGGCGAGCGAGCTGCCGAGAACGCTTTTCAGCGAGCGCATCAGCCGGCCCTCCACGCTGTCGGTGTAGTCGGCGATTGCGCGGCGGCCGAAATAGGTGTGGCCGTCCTCGAAGTTGAAGAAGACGGCGCTCGGCAAGGTGGGCTGTTCGCCCTCCAGTGCTACCAGTTGCGCCCGGCCGTGGCGGATCACGCCCACTGTGGAATTGGACGTGCCGAAATCGATGCCGCCGAATGCTGGATGCATAGCAGCCTCCTGTCATTGGTTTCGTCGCAGCGCATCGCCGGCGTCGAAAAACGCGCCGTCACCCGGTCGCCGGACCGCTCTGCCGAATTGAATGTGTGCTTGTCCCCGAGTTGGGAGGCGGCGACTTATCCCAAATCCGGGAACAGGGGAACCCTCATTCGCGCGAAAAACGTCAATCCTTGCGGAAAACGATGCGTCCGAGCCAGCCGGTGAGCATGGCAAGGGACACGGCGAACACGCCGTAGAGGAAGGAATAGTCGTGCGCGACGCGGAAGATCGACTGTTCGAAACCGGACTTGCGGATTTCGAGCTGGGCCGAGCTCTCCTTCACGAACATGCCGCTCTTGAACAGGAAGGCGCGTGCCTTATGGGTGCCGACCGGGATGTTGGGCGCGAGCCGGACGGTGGCGCGGAACAGGTTCTGCGACAGGAACTGGACGCCCCCGACATTCTCGCTGTAAAGGCCGGTCGCCGTCTTGCGCTCGCGAAGTGCCGAGGTGAATTCCTCGATCGTGATCGGGCTGTCGCTGGGCTCGGCCGGTTGCATGTAGAGGTTCGAAGCGCCGAGCGACAGCTGCTTGTAGCTGTTCGGCTCGGTGATGTCCTGCAGCGGGCGGGTCGTCGCCACCGAGTAGGATACCGGCACGTTCTCGAAAGTCTCCGATTCCAGATTGATCCAGACGCCGAGCACCCTGTCCTTGCGGCGCACGACGACGGGGCGGGCGGGACCCTCCAGCACGACGATGACATCGTAGCGTCCCTGGCGCGCGATCAGCGGATCGGGATTTTCGAGCGAGCCGAAAATGGTGAGGTCAGCGCCGGAAAACCCGGCGGTAATCGAAATGGCGTCGGTCGACAGGCCGATCTGGATGCTTTCCGTCGCCGGCGTCTGTGCCGCCGCCGGCAGTGCTGCGGCAGCGAGCGACAGGATGGCGGCTGCGAACGCTCTCAACGGCCCCATCAGGTCAGGCCCGCGAGCGAATAGCGATTGGGAGGCGTCACGAAGAGGTCGATGGCCAGACGGATGGCGACGGCCAGAACCAACAGCGCCAGAAGCGCCCGCAACTGCTCGCCCCGCAGCCGCTGGCCCGCCTTGGCGCCATATTGCGCGCCGGCAACGCCGCCCGCCATCAGCAGGAAGGCCAGGATCACGTCGACCGTCTGGTTCGTCGTGGCATGCACCAGCGTGGTGTAGGCCGAGGTGAAGATGATCTGGAACAGCGAGGTGCCGATAACGACGTTGGTCGGCACCTTGAGCAGGTAGATCAGCGCCGGCACCATGATGAAGCCGCCGCCGACGCCCATGATCGACGACAGGAAGCCGATTGCCGCGCCGAGGCCGAGCACCGGGATGATACTGACGAAC
>NZ_RZSR01000110.1:0-9520 GCF_004023265.1 Mesorhizobium sp. M1A.F.Ca.IN.020.06.1.1 | reverse complement strand
GTGTTATACATGCCGAACGATGCCCTGCATGTGGAGGTCACGCCGAAGCGTTTCAACAGCGGCTGGGCGCAGTGCGTGCCGGCGCGGACCGCGACGCCTTGCCTGTCGATAAGCATCGACACGTCATGGGCGTGGATGCCCTGCAATTCGAACGAGATGATGGCGCCCTTGCCGGGCGCGTCGCCGAAGATGCGCAGCGAATTGATGGCGCGCAGCCGCTCGTGGGCGTAATTCTTGAGGTCCGCCTCATGCGCCGCGATGCGCTCGCGGCCGACCTTTTCCATATATTCGAGCGCGGCGCCCAGCCCGATCGCCTGCACGATCGGCGGCGTGCCGGCCTCGAAACGGTGCGGCGGCTCGTTGTAGGTGACGATGTCTTCCGTCACCTCCTCGATCATTTCGCCGCCACCCATGAAGGGCCGCATCGCTTCCAGCATGTGCTTCTTGCCGTAGAGCACGCCGATGCCGGACGGCCCGTAAACCTTGTGGCCGGTGAAGACGAAGAAGTCGCAATCGAGGTCCTGCACGTCGATCGGCATATGCACGGCGCTCTGGCTGCCGTCGACGAGCACCGGAATTCCACGCGGATGCGCGATGCGCACGATCTCCTTGATCGGCGTCACCGTGCCCAGCGCGTTCGACATATGGGTGATGGCGACGAGTTTTGTGCGGTTCGTCAGCCGCTTCTCGAATTCCTCGATATGGAAGGCGCCGAGATCGTCGACCGGCACCCAGACAAGCTTCGCGCCCTGCCGCTCGCGGATGAAATGCCAGGGCACGATGTTGGAGTGGTGCTCCATGATCGAGAGGACGATCTCGTCGCCCTCGCCGATCCTCGGCATGCCGTAGCCATAGGCGACCGTGTTGATCGCCGAGGTGGTGTTGGAGGTGAAGACGATGTTGTCGGTGCTCGGCGCATTGAGGAAGCGGCGTACCGTCTCGCGTGCTTTCTCATAAGCATCGGTCGCGGCATTCGACAGAAAATGCAGGCCGCGATGGACATTGGCGTAGTCCTGCGAATAGGCGTGCTGGATCGTGTCGAGCACCACCTGCGGCTTCTGCGCCGAGGCGCCGTTGTCGAGATAGACCAGCGGCTTGCCGTAGACCTGCCGCGACAGGATCGGGAAGTCGCGGCGGATCGCCTCGACGTCGTAGGGAGCGGTTTCGATCTTCTGGTCCATCACAAGGTCTTTCGAGGCTTCGCCTCACTCCGTCCGGCACCCTCATCCGTCTTGGCGCTCCGCGCCAATCCACCTTCTCCCAAGTAGGAGAAGGGGAAAGCGCTATCCGTGCGTCGAAAACCAGGCGTCGAGCCGCGCTTCGAGCGCATCGACGAGCGCCTCGTCGTCCAGTTCCTCGATCACTTCCGCGACGAAAGCCTTCACCAGCAGCCCTCGAGCCGCCTTTTCCTCGATGCCGCGCGCCATCAGATAGAACAGATGGTTGTGGTCGATCTCCGTGACCGTCGCCCCGTGACCGCAGACGACGTCGTCGGCGAAGATTTCCAGCTCCGGCTTGGTCGAGAACTCACCCTCGTCCGACAGCAGCAGCGTGTTGCACGCCATCTTGGCGTTGGTCTTCTGCGCGTATTGGTGCACGTTGATGCGACCCTGGAAGACACCCCGCGCCTTGCCGGTCACAACATTGCGGATCACTTCGGTCGAAGCGGTGTGCGGCACGGCATGGTCGAGCACCATGGTGGTGTCGGTATGCGTGTCGCCGGCCAGAAGGTTGATGCCGCGCAGCTTGAAATCGGCGCCCTCGCCAGTCGTCCTGACCACGACTTCCTGGCGCACCAGCTTGCCGCCGGCGTTCATCACGAACAGCGTCAGCTTGGCGTCCTTGCCGATATGCGCCTTGAGCTGGGCAAGGTGCGTCGCCGTGTCCGGCTGCTCCTGCACGATCAGCCAGGTCACCTCGGCACCGTCGCCGACCACAAGCTGGCTGACCGAACTGACGAGCGCGGCTTCGCCGCCCTCGCCCGTCTGGCGCTCGACGATGATTGCCTTGGCGCCGGCACCGACACGTGCCAGGAGCCGCACATGCGTCTGGCCGCCGGCCTGGAGGTTCTGCAGCTCGATCGGCTTTTCCAGCTCGGTGCCGTCGGCGATGTCGACGAAATAGCCGTCGGCGACGAAGGCCGTGTTCAGCGCGCCGATTGCGTCATCGGCGCCATAGCGATCGAGCCCCGGCGCGATACTGCCGTCGGTGAGCTTCTCCGACAGGCGCTGCACCGTGACGCCTTCGATCTCGGGAGCCTTGGCGCTCGAAACGCCGTTCAGCACCGGCAGAACGGCCGAACCGTCGAGGACCGGATCGAGCGCCTTTGCGATGTCCCCGGCCTCGAAGACCGGCACCGAGGTCAGCAGCCGGCGCAGGTCCGTATAGTGCCAGGATTCGACGCGGCGCGTCGGCAGGCCGTGCTTGATCGCCTCGATCGCGTCGTCGCGCTTGACCATCACTGCGCCGTCGCCGGGCAGCAGCGATAGCCGCTCGCCGAAGGCGTCGATCAGCGCCGTTTCGGCCAATGTCCGCTGGGGCTGTGCGTGCATGTTCATTGCTCTTGCCTCACTTGGCCCCATCTCACGCGGCTTGCCCGATCACGCCGGCATAGCCGTTGGTTTCAAGATCGAGCGCCAGCGACTTGTCGCCAGACTTGATGACCTGGCCCTTGTAGAGCACGTGCACGCTGTCCGGCACGATGTGCTCGAGCAGGCGCTGGTAGTGGGTGATGACGACGATCGCGCGCTCCGGCGAGCGCAGCGCGTTGACGCCATCGGCGACGATCTTGAGGGCGTCGATGTCGAGGCCTGAATCGGTCTCGTCGAGCACGCAGAGCTTCGGCTCGAGCAGTTTCATCTGCAGGATCTCGGCGCGCTTCTTTTCGCCGCCGGAGAAGCCGACATTGAGCGGCCGCTTCATCATGTTCATGTCCATGTTGAGCGAAGCGGCGGCGTCCTTCACGCGCTTCAGGAATTCCGGAACCTTCAGGGGCTCCTCGCCGCGCGCCTTGCGCTGCTCGTTCATCGCGACTTTCAGGAATTCCATGGTCGCCACGCCCGGTATCTCCATCGGATACTGGAAGGCGAGGAAGATGCCGGCGGTGGCACGTTCGGCCGGATCCATTTCGAGGATCGACTGGCCGTTGTAGAGGATGTCGCCTTCGGTGACCTCGTAGTCCTCGCGGCCGGCGAGGATGTAGGACAGCGTCGACTTGCCCGAACCGTTCGGGCCCATGATGGCGGCGACCTCGCCGGCTTTGACCGTCAGGTTCAGGCCACGGATGATCTCCGTGCCGTCCTCGACGATGCGGGCATGCAAATTCTTGATCTCAAGCATATTTTTTTCCTGAATATCTTCTGCGGTCAGCCGACCGAACCCTCGAGGCTGATGCCGATCAGCTTCTGCGCCTCTACAGCGAACTCCATCGGCAGCTGTTGGATGACGTCCTTGACAAAGCCGTTGACGATCAGCGCGATCGCCTCTTCCTCGGGAATCCCGCGCTGCATCACGTAGAACTTCTGGTCCTCGGATATCTTCGACGTCGTCGCCTCGTGCTCGAACTTCGCCGTCGCGTTCTTGGCTTCCATGTAGGGCACGGTGTGCGCGCCGCACTGGTCGCCGATCAGCAGCGAATCGCAGTTGGTGAAGTTGCGGGCGTTGGTCGCCTTGCGGTGCGCCGAGACTTGGCCGCGATAGGTGTTCTGCGAGAAGCCGGCGGCAATACCCTTGGAGATGATGCGGCTCGACGTGTTCTTGCCGAGATGGATCATCTTGGTGCCGCTGTCGACCTGCTGATAGCCGTTCGAAACCGCGATCGAATAGAACTCGCCGCTGGAATCGTCGCCGCGAAGGATGCAGCTCGGATATTTCCAGGTGATCGCCGAGCCGGTCTCGACCTGCGTCCACGAGATCTTCGAACGGTGGCCGCGGCAGTCGCCGCGCTTGGTGACGAAATTATAGATGCCGCCCTTGCCCTCGGCGTCGCCCGGATACCAGTTCTGCACCGTCGAATATTTGATCTCGGCATCGTCGAGCGCAATCAGCTCGACCACCGCGGCATGCAGCTGGTTCTCGTCGCGCTGCGGCGCCGTGCAGCCTTCGAGATAGGACACATAGGCCCCCTCCTCGGCGATGATCAGCGTGCGCTCGAACTGGCCGGTATTCTTCTCGTTGATGCGGAAATAGGTCGACAGCTCCATCGGGCAGCGCACGCCCTTCGGCACGAAGACGAAGGAGCCGTCGGTGAACACGGCCGAGTTCAGCGTGGCGTAGAAATTGTCGGAAGTGGGCACGACCGAGCCCAGATATTTCTGCACCAGTTCAGGGTGCTCGCGGATCGCTTCCGAAATCGAGCAGAAGATGACGCCGGCCTGAGCCAGCTCCTTCTTGAAGGTGGTGACGACCGAGACGGAATCGAACACGGCGTCGACCGCGACGCGGCCGGACTTGTAGACGTTGTCGTTGGCCTCCTCCAGCTCCGAAGCGTCGGTCTTCTGCACGCCGGCGAGGATCTCCTGCTCCTTCAAAGGAATGCCAAGCTTCTCGTAGACCTTGAGCAATTCGGGATCGACCTCGTCCAGCGACTTCGGTCCCGGCGTGCTCTTCGGCGCCGCGTAATAGTGGATGTCCTGGAAGTCGATCTTCGGATAGTGGACGCGCGCCCAGGTCGGCTCTTCCAGCGTCAGCCAGCGCCTATAGGCGCCCAGACGCCATTCCAGCATCCAGTCCGGCTCGCCCTTCTTCTCAGAGATCAAGCGAATGATGTCTTCGCTCAGGCCCTTGGGGGCCTTGTCCATCTCGATCTCTGTCTGGAATCCATATTTATACTGGTCGACGTCGATCTTTCGGACTCGATCGATCGTCTCCTGCACAGCAGGCATAAGCGTTCTCCATCCACGCCGGGGTCAAGGCCCGGCAGTTTTCAAACTATGGCACCGCAGAAACGCGCCCCGGGAAGGACTCGGCTGCGGAGTAAGCTCCATATAGTGCGTTCCGGCCGGAAATTCACCCGTCCAAACGAAACGCACGGCTTTACCAGGCCGGATGGCCTGAATTCGTCTTTCGAACACCGGATTTCAAGAGCCGCCCGGGATCTCTTGTCCGATGCCCTGCCGCCGTCAGGCAGCCTTTTCTTTTCCAGCCCGACGCGCGGCTATGCCCGCCAGAGCCGCCCGGAACGCCTCGATCTCCTCGGCGCCGGTGGCGCGGCCAATCGAGACGCGCAAGGCGCCAAGGCTCTCGCCGTGGCCCATCGCCTTCAGCACATGGCTTGGCCCGACTTTCCCCGACGAGCAGGCGGAACCGGCCGACAGCGCAACACCGGCGAGATCGAAGGCGATCTGCGCCGTCTCGGCCTTGACGCCGGGAATAGCGAATAATGTCGTATTGGCAAGCCTTGGCGCTGCCGCTCCAAAGATTTCCGTATCAGGGACGAGCTCCCGGACGATGGCTTCGACCTTGTCGCGACGGCGCGCGACCGCTTCCATGTCTTCCAGGCCGGCGAGTGCTGCCCGCGCCGCGGCACCAAAACCGGCAATGCCGGGAAGATTCTCCGTGCCGGCGCGATGGCCCTTTTCCTGGCCGCCGCCTTTGATCAGCGGCTTCGGCATCATCAGATCGGCCCGGGCGACGATGGCGCCGACGCCCTTCGGGCCGCCGATCTTGTGCGAGGAAAGGATCAGATGATCGGCATAACCGGCTGACATGTCGATCGGAATCCGTCCTGCCGCCTGCACGGCATCGACGACCAGCACGCCGCCCGCTTCCTTGACGATCTCGGCGATGCGTCCGATCGGCTGGATCACCCCCGTCTCGTTGTTGGCGGCATGGATCGCCACCAGCGGCAGGCCGGCAGCCTTGTCATGCGCGGAGAGCGCCGTAGTCAGCGCCTCGAGATCGGCAATGCCGTCTCGATCGACGCCGATCCTCGTCACCTGCGGCGCCGAGAACCGCCCGCCATTCAGAATGCAGGGATGATCGGCGGCCGAGACATAGAGGTGGCTGATGCGGACAGAGCCGCGCCCCATCTGCCAGTCGGGAGCAAGCAGCGTCGATGCGGCCTCCGTCGCGCCGGAGGTGAACACGACGTGCTCGGGCCTGGCATTGACCAGCCCTGCCACGTCACGCCTGGCATCCTCGATCAGCCGCCGCGCCGCGCGGCCCTCGCTGTGAACCGACGACGGATTGGCGGCATCGAGCGCCGCGACCGCCGCCGACCGCGCCTCTGCCATGAGAGGTGCGCTGGCGTTGTAGTCGAGATAGGCGCGAGTTGCGGCCATTTTCCTTCAGTCGATCCTGTCAGCAGCCATTCCGCGAGGACAGCGCGTTATTTCCTTGAAATTGCAAGGCGAGCCGTCCTATTTACCCGGCTTGCGGCGCGGGCGGCCGAGAAAATGCGTTCTCGGCACCCAGTTTTGAACAATTCTAAACTAGCTTCTAGGAAGACGCTTGCCCGGCGTCAAGGCCACAGAATGGGCCAAAGGAAGAGTCCGGGCTCGCGCCTTCGTATGCCACGTGGAGTATTTTATGCCTGAGGTCATTTTCGCCGGTCCGGCTGGTCGCCTGGAGGGCCGTTACCAGCCTTCCAAGGAAAAGAGCGCGCCGATCGCCATTGTGCTGCATCCGCACCCGCAATTCGGCGGCACGATGAACAACAAGATCGTCTACGACCTCTTCTACATGTTCCAGAAGCGCGATTTCACCACGCTTCGCTTCAATTTCCGCGGCATCGGCCGCAGCCAGGGCGAGTTCGACCACGGTACCGGCGAATTGTCGGACGCGGCCGCTGCGCTCGACTGGGTGCAGTCGCTGCATCCGGATTCCAAGAGCTGCTGGGTCGCGGGCTATTCCTTCGGCTCATGGATCGGCATGCAGCTGCTCATGCGCCGGCCCGAGATCGAGGGCTTCATCTCGGTCGCCCCGCAGCCCAACACCTACGATTTTTCGTTCCTGGCACCCTGCCCGTCGTCCGGCCTCATCATCCATGGCGATGCCGATAAGGTGGCGCCGCCCAAGGACGTCCAGACGCTGGTCGACAAGCTGCACACGCAAAAGGGCATAACCATCACGCAGAAGACTATCTCCGGCGCCAACCATTTCTTCGCCAACCACGCCGAACTGCTGATCGACGAATGCGCCGACTACCTCGACCGGCGGCTGGCCGGCGAGCTCGCCGATCCACGGCCGAAGCGGCTGAGGTAGATTTCGGGCGATCCTTAGACCAAATAGCTCTACGGGCGGTCAGCCGACAATTGCTCGCGGCTCCGCCTCGCCAGCGATGTTTTGTCCTTGGATCCGCTGGAAGACAGCAGCCGGAACGTGCGCTTGGGCACGGGTCTGGTCGACGACGGCCGTCGGAAGATGAAACCGAGCCGCGCGAAGACCAGCCCTGCGGCGATCGCAAAGGCAAGGCCGAGCCCAAAGCCGGCCACTGTGTCGCTCGGATAATGCGCGCCGACGAAGACGCGCGTCGAAGCGATCAAGGCCGTGGCCGCAAGCGCGATGTGCCAGCGCCTTGGAAACAGCAGCAAGAGGACGCCGAACACCGCCCCCATCGTCGTGGCATGGCCGGACGGAAAGCCGGCGAAGCGCGCATCCATGGCGAAGGGATGCAGCGACAGCACCCCGTAATCGTCGAAATAGAGCGGCCGGGCCCGGCCGATGCCGTATTTCAGTAAGTTGACGGCCAGCCCGGAAAGACCAACCGCGCAAAGCACCAGGAAAGCGAAGCAGGTCCAATTGTAGACGAGCAGACGCGACGACCTGGAAAGCCGTCGCCAGTCCGTCAGGTTGGCGGCGACGAGGCAGAGAACCGCGGGGATGAGATACCAGCCGCCCAGGCCGAAATCCGTTAAGAAGTCGGTGAAACGGACGAAGCCTGGCGTCCACCCGCCGCGCATCCTGCCGGCGGCGCTGTCCAGGGTGAGGCCAATGGCTATGGCCAGCAGAAGCCATGCAGAGACCCAGACGAGCCAGGGAATCTCGGGATAGCGCGCGGGACGCACTGCAAAACGCCGCTGCACGATGCGCGTCGTGTCGAGGAAGTTGCCGAGCGAACGGCGGTAAAGAGAAACGGCGGACATGGCTCTATAGGGGTCTTCGAGCTCCGACATTATTCCTCACTGGGCCACTCGATAAAGGCCGAGCGCCAGCTTGTCTCCTGACGAATAGTTGAGCCCGTCGATCTCGGTCAGTCGCTTCGCCGACTTGCCCTGCCCGGCAAGCAGCTCGTTGAGCTTTTGCTCCTCCTTGACCGGCGCCAGTCCCAGCGCACAGGTCGGATCGGCCAGCAGGTGCTTTGCCACGCCATCGACGTCGGTCAGCACGGTCTTGGTCCCGACCAGGAACACCAGGCTCGGCTCGTGATAGGGGGACGAGGCGAGCACCGTGGTGTCGCAAGGACGGTTGGCATCGACGGCTGCCTTGATGGCCGGGCTCAGCCAGATCGGCTTCAGCGACGGCGCAATCACGCCGAACAGCAGGCTGAACGTTACGCCCGCGCCGATCGCGATCGCCGCGATGCGTTCGAGCGGCACCTGCAATTGGCGCGGGAAAGCCAGATAGCCGGTCACGAGCGCGGCGATTGCCGCCGGAATGCTCCACCAGGAAAAGGCTTTTGCGAGATAGAGCGGCGCGCCTATGCATACTGCGGCTAGCCCGATCGACACGACGACGACGCCGAAGGCGGTCGACCACCACAGCCAGTTCTGCCAGCGCTTGAGCGGCGCATTGGCCTTGTCCTCCGGCAAGGTGAGCAGCCAGCCGATCAGCAGCGCCATGCCGGGATAGGCCGGCAGCACATAATGCGGCAGCTTGGTCGGGATCGCCTCGAACACCAGCCAGAAGGGGATATACCAGGCGAGACAGAAGCGCAGGCGCGGGTCGTCCCAGAAGCGGTTGATGGCCTGCAGCCCGGCGCCGACCGCGATCAGGCCGAAAGGCCACATGAACAGCGAATAGGTGAGCATATAGAAGCCCGGCGGCAGGCCATGCGATTCCTCGCCTTGCGCCACCTTGTTCAGCATGTCCTTGCCGACCGCCTCCTGGAAGAAGGCGCCGCCGCTCTTCCAGCTGATGAGGATGATCCAGGGCAGCACGATGACGAGCACGATTGCGACGCCGCGCACCAGCTTCAGCTTCAAAAGCCAGCGCCAGTCGCGTTCGAAGGCGAACAGCGCGCCGGCCGTCAGCAGCGACAACAGCGGAGCGACCGGACCCTTGATCAGAATTCCCAGTCCCTGCGCGATCCAGAAGATCCATGGGAGGTGGCCGGCAATCGGCTCCTTGCGGCGGGCGGCCAGATAGACCTGCGCCAACGCGCCTTGCGCGGCCACGCAGCAGGCGAGCAACATGGCGTCGGTCTTGGCGTCGCGGCCTTCGAAGGCGGTGGCGAAGATGGCGGCTATCATCAGGCCGGCGGCAAGGCCGCCATTGGCGCCGAAGAGTTTTGTGCCCGTCCAGCCGATGCCCACGACGGCGAGCGCAATGCCGAGCATCGAAACCAGCCGATAGACCCAGA
>NZ_RZSR01001111.1:0-1779 GCF_004023265.1 Mesorhizobium sp. M1A.F.Ca.IN.020.06.1.1 | reverse complement strand
CACTGATCATTTCGACGAAACCCTTCGGCAAATTGCGCTATGTTCAGCTTCACTTTGCCAGATTCCGAGCTTCCTTTCGACAGGCAAGCTGCGATGATTCCTGCCAATTCGAACTGGCAGGGGTATCGTCATGAAAAACATTGTTGTCGTCGGCGCCGGCAAGATCGGCTCGACCATCGCTGAAATGCTTACCACCACGGGAGACTACCGCGTCACGGTGGTCGACCGCTCGGCGGCCCAGCTCGCCGCAGCCGAATTGCCGGCCGGCGTCGAGAGCAAGGAGCTCGACATCGCCGTGCCCGGCGCGCTTGAGGCAGCGCTTGCCGGCAAATTCGCCGTGCTGAGCGCCGCGCCCTTCCACCTCACCACCCGCATCGCCGAGGCTGCGGCGAAGGCGGGCGTGCATTATCTCGACCTCACCGAGGACGTCGCCAGCACCCGTCGGGTCAAGGAGCTGGCGCGCGAGGGCAAGAGCGCCTTCATCCCGCAATGCGGCCTGGCGCCGGGCTTCATTTCGATCGTCGCCAACGATCTGGCCAGCCGCTTCGACACGCTGGAAAGCGTGCGCATGCGCGTCGGCGCGCTGCCGCAATATCCGTCGAACGCTTTGAACTACAACCTCACCTGGAGCACCGACGGCGTCATCAACGAATATTGCGAGCCTTGCGAGGCGATCGTCGAGGGCGAGCTGGTCGAGGTGCCCCCGCTGGAGGAGCGCGAGGAATTCTCGCTCGACGGCGTCACCTACGAGGCCTTCAACACCTCCGGCGGACTCGGCACTCTGGCCGAGACGCTGAAAGGCAAGGTGCGGACCCTGAACTACCGCACCATCCGCTATCCCGGTCATGCCGCCATCATGAAGGCGCTGCTCAACGACCTCGGGCTGCGCCACCGCCGCGGCGTGCTGAAGGACATTTTCGAGAGCGCCCTACCGGCGACGCTGCAGGATGTCGTCATCGTCTTCGTCACCGTCTCGGGCCGCCGCAACGGCCGCCTGCTGCAGGAGACCTACGCCAACAAGATCTATTCGCACCGCGTCGGCAACGTCGTGCGCAGCGCCATCCAGATCACCACCGCCTCCGGCATCTGCGCCGTGCTCGACATGCTGGCCGACGGCACGCTGCCGGCGAAAGGTTTCGTCCGGCAGGAAGACATCGCGCTCGACGCATTTCTGGCCAACCGCTTCGGCCGCGCCTACGCCCAGCACGAGACGGCGAGCCGCCTGGCGGGCTGAGCTTTGTGATCTCCCCCCTTGAGGGGGAGATGTCGCCAAAGGCGACAGAGGGGGGTCCTCTCAACCAGTGCAGCGCATGTGAAAGCCAAAGACCGGAAGTCGGCGCTTCACGCGCGGCGACCCCCTCTGGCCTGCCGGCCATCTCCCCCTCAAGGGGGGAGATCCCGCTCCCTCTAAACATGCAGCGCGTGCCCGAGCGCCTTCAGCGCCGCTTCCTGGAAGCCCTCGCCCTGGGTCGGATGCGCATGAATGGTGCCTGCTATATCCTCCAGCCGCGCGCCCATTTCGAGCGCAAGGCCAAAGGCCGCGGCCAATTCCGAAACGCCCTGCCCGACCGCCTGGATGCCCAGCACCAGATGGTTGTCCGCGCGGGCGACGATGCGCACGAACCCGTCCTCGCCTTGCCTGGTCATGGCGCGGCCGTTGGCTGCGAACGGAAAATGTCCGATCTTGATCTCGCCGGCGAGCGCCTTCGCCTCGTCCGGCGACAGGCCGGCGGTGACCAGCTCGGGATCGGTGAAGCAGATCGCCCGGATCGCGCGCTT
>NZ_RZSR01001110.1:0-1780 GCF_004023265.1 Mesorhizobium sp. M1A.F.Ca.IN.020.06.1.1 | reverse complement strand
GTGATGAACGATCCGGAGCAGAAGGCCCGCGTCGTGGTGGGCGGGCAATTGCACACCGGCTACATCACCATGAACACCACCATGCCGCCCTTCGACAACGTGAAGGTGCGCCAGGCGGTGAACATGGCGATCAACAAGGACCGCATCGTTCAGATGATCAACAACCGCGCGGTGCCGGCCAATCAGCCGCTGCCGCCGTCGATGCCCGGCTACGACAAAGCTTTCAAGGGCTACCCCTATGACGTCGCCAAGGCCAAGGCCCTGCTTGCCGAGGCCGGCCACCCCGACGGCTTCGAAACGCAGTTGTTCGCCATGAACACCGACCCCAATCCGCGTATCGCGCAGGCGATCCAGCAGGATCTGGCGGCCATCGGCATCAAGGCCAGCATCCAATCGCTCGCCCAGGCCAACGTGATTGCCGCCGGCGGCGACAAGTCCGGCGCGCCGATGATCTGGTCGGGCGGCATGGCCTGGATCGCCGATTTCCCGGATCCGTCCAACTTTTACGGACCGATCCTCGGCTGCGCCGGCGCGGTGCCGGGCGGCTGGAATTGGGCGTGGTACTGCAACAAGGATCTCGACGCCAAGGCGGCCGAGGCCGATTCGGTCGTCGATCCGGCAAAGTCCGCGGATCGCGAGAAGATGTGGAGCGCGATCTACGACAAGATCATGGAGGACGCACCCTGGGCGCCGGTCTTCAACGAGCAGCGCTTCACGCTGAAGTCGGCCCGCATGGGCGGCGCCGACAATCTCTATGTCGACCCGGTCCATATCCCGATCAACTACGACAATGTGTATGTGAAAGATGTGCAGTAACTGCGACTACACCATCCACGGGCGCCATCACCACTTCGGCTGGGACAATTCCTTTGCCCCGGCCGAGCGCGTGGCACCTGGCTCGACGCTCGAGTTCCAGTGCCTGGATTCTTCCGGCGGGCAGCTCAAGGCCGACAGCACCGTCGGCGATATCGCCAATCTTGATTTCGGCATGATCAACCCGGTGACCGGGCCGATCTTCGTCGAGGGCGCCGAGCCCGGCGGCGCGCTGAAGGTGACGATCGAAATGTTCAAGCCGTCCGGCTTCGGCTGGACGGCGAACATTCCGGGCTTCGGTCTGCTTGCCGACGACTTCAAGGAGCCGGCACTCAACATCTGGAAATATGACCCCGGCTCGCTCGAGCCGGCGCTGTTCGGCAGACAAGGCCGCGTGCCCCTGAAGCCGTTTGCCGGCACGATCGGCAACGCGCCGGGCGAGATGGGCCACCATTCGGTGGTGCCGCCGCGGCGCGTCGGCGGCAATCTCGACATAAGGGACCTTGCCGCCGGCACCATTCTCTATCTGCCGGTGGAAGTGGCAGGCGCGCTGTTTTCGGTCGGCGACACGCATGCCGCGCAGGGCGACGGCGAAGTGTGCGGCACTGCGATCGAGAGTCCGATGGACGTCGTGCTCAAGCTCGACCTGGTGAAGGACGCGCGGCTGAAGACGCCGCGCTTCACCACGCCGGGCCCGGTGACGCGGCATCTCGACGCCAAAGGTTATGAGGTGACGACCGGGATCGCGCCTGACCTGATGACCGGCGCCAAGCAGGCGGTCAGTCAGATGGTCGACCTGCTGGCCGGCCGATACAAGCTCGACCCGGTCGACGCCTATATGCTGGTCTCGGTCTGCGGCGATCTCAGGATCAGCGAGATCGTCGACATGCCGAACTGGGTGGTGTCGTTCTACTTCCCGCGCTGCGTGCTTGAATGAGAGGTCGGCGCCCCACCCCCCCCCCGCCGC
>NZ_RZSR01001109.1:0-1786 GCF_004023265.1 Mesorhizobium sp. M1A.F.Ca.IN.020.06.1.1 | reverse complement strand
CGGCAAGATCAAGCCGTCCATCGTGGTCGAGGTCGGCGGCCAGAAGATCGGCATCGTCGGCGCCGTCACCAACGACACGCCGGAACTGGCCTCGCCCGGCCCCAACATTGCCATCGCGGACGACGTCAAGTCGATCACCGCCGAGGTCGAGAAACTGAAGGCGCAGGGCATCAACAAGATCATCGCCGTCACCCATATCGGCTACAACCGCGAGCGCGACGTCATCGCGAAAATCCCCGGCGTCGACGTGGTGGTCGGCGGCCACAGCCACACGCTTTTGTCGAACACCGATCCGAAGGCGGCAGGCCCCTACCCGACGATGGTCGACAACCCCGACGGCTACAAGGTGCCGGTGGTGCAGGCGGCGTCCTATTCGAAATATCTCGGTGAATTCAAGGTCGTGTTCGACGACAACGGCGTCGTCAAGTCGGCCAGCGGCGACCCGATCTTTCTCGACAAGTCGATCACGCCCGATCCGGCGGTGCTCGCCCGCATCAAGGAGCTTGGCGCGCCGATCGAGGCGCTGAAGAACAAGGAAGTGGCGGAGACCACCAAGCCAATCGATGGCAGTCGTGAAAGCTGCCGCACCCGCGAATGCGAAATGGGCAATCTCGTCTCCGACGCCGTCCTCGATCGGGTCAAGGGCCAGGGCGTCGAGATCGTAATCTCGAATGGCGGCGGACTGCGCGCCTCGATCGACCAGGGCACCGTGACCATGGGCGAAGTGCTGACGGTGCTGCCTTTCCAGAACACGCTGGCGACCTTCAAGATCTCCGGCAAGGATCTGGTCGCCGGTCTCGAAAGCGGCGTCAGCCAGGTCGAGGACGGCGCCGGCCGCTTCCCGCAGGTGGCCGGCTTGAAATATGCCTTCGACAAGTCGGTCGCGCCCAATGCCGGTCGCGTCAAAGCGGTCGAGGTGATGGAGAACGGCGCCTGGGTGCCGATCAACCCGGACAAGCAGTATCTCGTCGCCACCAACAACTACGTCCGCCAGGGCGGCGACGGCTACAAGGTCTTCGCCGAAAAGGCCACGGATGCCTATGACTACGGCCCGGGCCTGGAGCAGGTGGTGGCCGACTATCTCGGCGCGCACCGCCCCTACACGCCGAAGCTCGACGGCCGCATCACCGAGATCGGCGCCACGACAGCGGCCGCGGAGCCGGCAAAACCTGCTGAGACGGCCACGACGCCGCCTGCCGCCCAACCCGCGAAGCCGGCCGAGACAGCGCCAGCGGCCACCGAGCCTGCCATGCCGGCTTTGCCGTCCAATTCCGGCGACATCGCGGGGACGCCGCCGGCCGTTCCGGCCGAGACCGCACCGGCAACGTCGGAGACAGCAAAACCTGCCGAGACTGCCCCGGCGACCGCCGCCCCTGCGACCGGATCCGCCAAGCCGGCCGAAACAGCGCCCGCCGAGGCTAAGCCGGCCGCGACCGGTCCGGAGACCAGCCATGTGATCGCCGCGGGCGACACCTATTGGGATCTGGCCAAGAAAAACTATGGCGACGGCAGCAAGTGGAAGCTGATCTCCGACGCCAACAAGGACTACAGGCCGCGCCGTCTGCCGCTCGGAGCAACGCTGACAATTCCGCCGGCCGCAAAGTAACCTTTCGCCGGAAATTCATGGCGCCCGTCCGGGAGACCGGACGGGTGTTCCGTTTTCAGACGCAAACGCGGTAAGGTGCGTCCAGACGCAGCATTCCAAAACCGGCATGGCATCGCTAGTTTTCGCACCGACAACCGGAGACCGTCGATGACGCTTGCCAATCCTGCCGATGCGAAAGCC
>NZ_RZSR01001108.1:0-1789 GCF_004023265.1 Mesorhizobium sp. M1A.F.Ca.IN.020.06.1.1 | reverse complement strand
ACTATATAGTATGTGTTAACAGCCGAAGAGCTGCCGCCAGCAGTTATGTCCCCGGTGAGTGTGAGATCGGCCGCTGCAAGCACCCCGATGTAACTTGCTACGCCAACTGGAGTCAGCGGCGGCAGGGGCGCCGACGCGCCCGCACGTGCGGGTAGTTCCCACGCACCGCCCAGGACTGCCGCACCGACAAGCGAACTGGACGCGCAGACATCCACGCCGACGGCCGCTTCCAAAGCGTCGACGAACGCATCGCCTGCGTTTCCTCGAGCCGTCTCGCAGCTCCATAGCCGCAGTTCGCCGTCCGCAGCGAGCGCCCTGCCGATCGCGGCGAATTCCTCAGCCGCCCCCTTCAACGTCCCGACCGACCATTCTCCTGAAGCGAAAACAACCCGACCAGGTGCGCCGTGCGCGATGATGTGGACCGCGTGCAGTTCTTCGTGCCCTCTCAGCGCCGCAGCCATCTGCGCCGCCGGCGCTTGACGGCCATCGACCAGGATGGCCTCGATCCCCGGCCGGACGTTGCTCAGAACAGTCTCGAGATCGGAGATCGAAGGATCCACAAAGAGAATTTCAGAGGCACGGGCCATGACTGGCTCCTGTTCGCGTCCAATTCATTTCAAAAGGGAAACCGCCCACCGGCTTAGTCGGCGAGCGGCGCGGAAATTGCGCTTGGCCGCGGTCATCTTCCGGACGGCCCGACGGCGCCGCTTGGGCGGCCAACGAGGGGGGCCTCCACGCGGAGGAAACCGGAGGCTTGGAAATTCCCGCCATCGTCAAATGTCCCGATCGCGAGAGAGCCGGCGGTGCTCGGAACCTTCACGGTTATTGCGACAGCGTGGCTTCGCTTGACGGCGGCGGGAAGAATGACCTGGCCGACGATCGCGTTCTTGGCGGCATCCAGAATGAAATAGGTTATATGCTCGGTCGCGTCGCCGATGGGCAAAACGCCCCTAACGGTCACGTCCATTGCAGTAGACGAAGTTGCGTAGGTCATCATGCACTCCCCGATTAGCGGCGGCTGGTGCCGCGGCTTCTCCTGCTTGACACTTGATTTTCAATCACCGCAGTACCGCCCCCGATCCGACGGGCTTGGCCGCAAACTCGCGCGAAAGCTCGCGCGCGAAGACGTGATGGGCTGCAGCCTTTGCTCCAGACGACTCCCGGTCCGATCGGCGGGCAGGAAGTCGCAGACGGCGCCGTTTTCCGACGGCACTCGGTTTGAACAGCTCTGTTGAGATTTGGTTTGGATGCGGGGCACGGGAGCAATCCGCCGCACCTTGCAGCAACAAATTTCCCGCCGGCGCATAGATGGGCACGGCCTGCGGCGCTCAGTTGCGGATAGGTTTGAAGTTTGTCGAAGCGGCGGGCTTCAAACTCCCTGGGAAACGCACGTGATATCACGTGATACACGATCCACTCCCGTCACAGCCGACGCCGATCTCTTGGCGAAAACTCGCGAGAGAGCTCCGGAGTGGAAAAACCTGTTCGACCCGAACAAAAAAGACAAACGCTCACTCGGCCGCGCGCTCACTAACGCACGTGCCTTAGTCGTCCGCGACTTTGGCCTTGCTACTCCGGAACCCTCTGGCTTGACTCCCCTACGACTTCCGCAGACTGCCAGCTACCCACGACCTGTGGGCCCCCCCTCACAGCAGCAAATTAGTAAATTTGAAAATTAGCGATCTGTAAACTATGGAAGCGACTAAACCGGCCTACCTCTAAAGTATTAGGTCAGGAAATATTACAGACCGCAACTCTAGAAAATATTTTGGAAATCCATAACTTAACC
>NZ_RZSR01001107.1:0-1793 GCF_004023265.1 Mesorhizobium sp. M1A.F.Ca.IN.020.06.1.1 | reverse complement strand
CCCGGTATCAGCGCGACGGCCGCGCTCAAAAGCGCGAACAGATGAGGCCGATTTGTCGGCATGTTCCACCCCGGCACATTGTCAGCAGGCAGGGCCTTCGAGGCCGACCCGGAGCCTAAACTTAGGTCGTGAAAGGCTCGTAAACAAAAGGTTATCGAGGCCGTTCGAATTACGCTTGCTGGCACTACAGCAATGCTTGCCGCTGAACCGTGTCGAGACTATGGTGCGCGGCTTCGCTTTCGATTAGAAGGCGCGGGAATTTACGCATCGACAAAACGCTGATGCATGTCGCCCAAAGTGGGCACCCGGCTTTGGGAGAGCGACATGCTTGGACCAACAAAGTCCCAAGGAGTTTGGACAATATGCTGAGAGGCTCGCTGACTGCGCTCGTGACACCGTTCGAAAAGAGCGGGCGTTTCGACGAGAAAGCCTTTCGCGCGTTTGTCGAATGGCAGATCGCCGAGGGCACCAAGGGCCTCGTGCCCGTCGGCACCACCGGCGAGTCGCCGACGCTGTCGCATGACGAGCACCGCAATGTCGTCAAGGTCTGCATCGAGGTCGCCAGGGGCAGGGTTCCAGTTGTGGCCGGTGCCGGCTCCAACAACACCGAGGAAGCCGTCGGCCTGGTGCAGTATGCCGAAAAGGCCGGCGCCGATGCAGCCCTGGTCGTCACGCCTTATTACAACAAGCCGACCCAGCGCGGCCTCTACGAGCATTTCGCAGCCGTTGCCAGGGCAACCAAGCTGCCGATCATCATCTACAACATCCCGCCGCGCTCGGTGATCGACATGACCCCGGAGACGATGGGCAGGCTGCGCCACGACTTCAAGAACATCGCCGGCGTCAAGGATGCGACCGGCAAGGTCGAGCGCGTCTCGGAACAGCGCATGACCTGCGGCAAGGATTTCATCCAGCTTTCCGGTGAGGATGCGTCCGCGCTCGGCTTCAATGCGCATGGCGGCGTCGGCTGCATCTCGGTGACGTCGAATGTCGCGCCGCGCCTTTGCGCCGAGTTCCAGGAAGCCACGCTCTCCGGCGACAGCGCCAAGGCGCTAGAACTGCAGGATCGTCTCCTGCCGCTGCATAAAGCAATTTTCGTGGAGCCCGGCGTATCCGGCGCCAAATACGCCCTGTCGAAGCTGGGCAAGGTCGAGAACGTGGTCCGCTCGCCGCTGGTGACGGTCGAAGCTTCGACCGCCGAGAAGCTCGACGCGGCGCTGAAGCACGCCGGCTTGATTAATTAGGGATGAGGCGCCACCTCTCCGCATCATGAATCAAGTCAAGAAAGCCGACCCCAACAACAGGACGGTCGCCGAAAACCGCAAGGCGCGCTTTTCCTACGAGGTGCTCGACACGATCGAGACCGGCTTGGTGCTGACCGGCACCGAGGTCAAGTCGCTGCGCCAGGGCCAGGCGAACATCCAGGAGAGCTACGCCTCCGCCGAAGGCGGCGAGATCTGGCTGATCAATTCCTATCTGCCGGAATATCTCCAGGCCAACCGCTTCAACCACGAGCCGCGCCGGCGCCGTAAGCTGCTCGTCAGCAAGCGCGAGATGGCCAAGCTTGCCCAGAGCGTGGAGCGCGAAGGCATGACGCTGGTGCCGCTGAAAATCTATTTCAACGATCGCGGCCGCGCCAAGCTCCTGCTCGCCATCGCCCGCGGCAAGAAGCTGCACGACAAGCGCGAGACCGAAAAGCAGCGCGACTGGTCGCGCGAGAAGGGACGGCTCCTTAAGGAGCGCGGATAAAGCCACCTTCGATATGCGGGCAAGGCGAGCAGGGAGCCAAGGCT
>NZ_RZSR01001106.1:0-1793 GCF_004023265.1 Mesorhizobium sp. M1A.F.Ca.IN.020.06.1.1 | reverse complement strand
ATCCCGGACATCGCGCTCACCGCACGCACGGCCAATGCCGACATCGTCAGCGCCGCTAGGGCCTTCTTCGCCGTCAGCGACGCTTTTCGCATCCCTCGCGTCGAGGAGGCCGCGCGCTCGATCATGCCGCCGGACTATTACGACCAGCTGGCGCTGTCGCGCGCGACCGACACGATCGGCGCCGCAAGGCGCGGCATCGCGGTCGCGGCGCTCACCGCCCACGGCCAGGCGGTGGATCCGGTGGCGGCCTGGCTGGAAGCAGGCGGCGAGCAGGTCGGGCGAATCCGCGAGAGGCTGCAGGCGCTGACCGAAGCCGGCGACATCACCGTGTCTCGGCTGTCGGTGGCGTCCGGCCTGATGAGCGACCTGACGGGGATGTAGGTTTACCCTGCCCCTTGCGGGGAGGTCGCTGCGAAGCAGCGGGGCGGGGCTCGGCGCCACCCCCATCCGGACCTGAGGTCCGATCTCCCCATAAGGAAGAGGTCGCGGCCGGCGCTCTTGTTCCCGCTGACGCGGAGTGGAAACGCGCAAGCCAATGAGCGGCGGCGCCGTGCTTGTTCATTTGCATCGCCGCCCGAAAACATGCAGACATGCGCGGGGCGCGGGGCAAGCGGACGATGCCGGAGGGGACATGGCCGAAGTAGCAGTGCAGCGGGCAACGGGGCGCGGCATCTGGGGCTGGATGTTCTTCGACTGGGCAGCGCAACCCTTCTTCACCGTCGTCACCACCTTCATCTTCGGGCCATACTTCGTCTCGCGCATGGCGAGCGACCCCACAACCGGGCAGGCTGCCTGGGGCTACGGCATCGCTGCCGCGGGTCTCGTCATCGCGGTGCTTTCGCCGGTGCTCGGCTCGATTGCCGACCAGACCGGGCCGCGCAAGCCATGGATCGCCTCCTTCGCGGCGGTCAAGATCATCAGCCTTACGCTGCTTTGGTTCGCCGCGCCCGGCTCCAGCCTGTTCCTGATCGTGCTGCTCTTCTCGCTCGCCTCTGTGGCCGCGGAATTCTCCACCGTCTTCAACGATTCCATGATGCCGCGCCTAGTGCCCAAGGAGGACATCGGCAAGATCTCCAACATCGCCTGGGGGCTCGGCTATCTCGGCGGCATGGTGGCCTTGATCTTCGTGGTGCTGTTCCTGGCCGGCAATCTGGAAACCGGCAAGACGATCATCGGCCTCGACCCGCTGTTCGGGCTCGATCCTAAGCTCGGCGAGGACGCGCGCTTCACCGGGCCGATGTCGGCCGGATGGTACTTCCTGTTCATCCTGCCGATGTTCATCTTCACGCCGGACGCCATCAAGGGGCTTTCAATGGGCCCGGCGGTGCGGGAGGGCCTGTCGGAATTGAAGTCCACGCTCTTCGAGGTGCGCAAGCGCGTCGGCATCTTCCGCTTCCTCGTCGCCCGCATGATCTATCAGGACGGCGTCAACGCGCTCCTGGCGCTCGGCGGCACCTTTGCCGCCGGCATGTTCAACTGGTCGATCACCGAGATCGGCATGTTCGGCATCATCCTCAACGTCGTCGCGATCTTCGGCTGCTGGATCGCCGCGCGCCTCGACACCGCGCTCGGATCGAAGGCCGTGGTGATGATTGCGCTGATGCTGCTTTTGCTGGCTACGATCGGCGTCGTGTCGACCGGGCCAGGCTTCACGCTGCTCGGCCTAATACAGCTGCCCACCACCGATTCCGGCGGCCTCTTCGGCACCGCGGCCGAAAAGGCCTACATCCTCTACGGCCTGCTGATCGGACTCGCCTTCGGGCCGGTCCAGGCCTCCTCGCGCTCCTACATGG
>NZ_RZSR01001105.1:0-1796 GCF_004023265.1 Mesorhizobium sp. M1A.F.Ca.IN.020.06.1.1 | reverse complement strand
ACCACATCCTGATCGAAACCTCCGGCCTCGCTTTGCCGAAGCCGCTCGTCCAGGCCTTCCAGTGGCCGACGGTGAAGAGCCGCGTCACGGTCGATGGCGTCGTCGCGGTGGTCGACGGTCCGGCGCTGGCCGACGGCCGCGTCGCCTCCGACCTAGACGCCCTGCAGGCGCAGCGCGCCGCCGACGACTCGCTCGACCACGATGATCCGGTCGAAGAGGTGTTCCAGGACCAGATCGCCTGCGCCGACCTCATCATCCTGTCGAAGAGCGATCTGATGGACGCGGCGGGCTCAGTCCGCGCCAATGCCGTTATCGGCGAGCACGTGGCGCGCGCGGTCAAGGTCGTGCCGACCGCACAGGGCAAGGTCGACCCGTCGGTGCTGCTCGGTCTTGGCCTCGCCGTCGAGGACGACGTCGAGAACCGCAAGACCCATCACGATGACGAGCTCGACCATGAGCATGACGATTTCGACTCCTTCGTCCTCGATATCCCGTCCATCGCCAGTCCGGATGAGCTGGCAAAGCGCGTCGCTCTCGCCGCCGAGCAGGAAAACGTTCTGCGCGTCAAAGGCTTTGTCGAGGTGGGCGGCAAGCCGATGCGGCTGCTGCTCCAGGCCGTCGGCCCGCGCGTCAATCACTATTACGACCGCGCCTGGACGCCGGACGACGACCGCCGATCGCGGCTCGTCGTCATCGGCCTCAAGGGGCTGAACCGCCCGGCGATCGAGCGTATCCTCGCCGGCTGAGGCAAGACCGAACCGCGATGCACATCCTCACCACGACATCCGCCTCGCTCGACGATCTCGCCGAGCCGATCGACCTCAGGCAGACGCCTGCGGATGTCGTGGCCCTGTCCTTCACCGACAGCGATCTCGCCGGCCTCGCCGCTGCGTGGAAGGCCGACGCCGCGCGGCTGCCGTCGATGCGGCTGGCAGCACTTCGCGATCTCCGCCATCCGATGTCGGTGGACCTCTGGATCGACAGCGTTGCCCGTCACGCCAAGGTGGTCCTCGTCCGCATCCTGGGCGGCTACGACTGGTGGCGCTATGGCTCCGACCAGCTCGCCGCGGTCGCACGCGAGCGCGGCATCAAGCTGGCGCTGCTGCCGGGCGAAAGCCATGACGAGGACCAGCGGCTGATCGAAGCCTCGACCCTGCCGCGCGCCGAACTCGACGCCCTGCTCGGCTATTTCCGCGAAGGCGGCCCGGCGAACATGAGCGCGCTGGTGCAAAGACTGGCAAGGCTCGCCGGGTCGGATACGGCCGTGGCCGAGCCGGTGAGCGTGCCGAAGGCGGGGTACTATCAACCAGGAATCGGAGTTGTCGCGAAATCAGTCTTCTTGAACGTCGGCGATCCGTCACACCTCCCTCTGTCCGGCAGGAGAGAGGGGGGTGTGGCGGAGCTCAACATCGACAGCGTCGGTGCCCCCGTCATCCCCATCCTCTTCTACCGCTCGATGCTGCTTGCCGCGGACGTCGCGCCAATCGATGCACTCGCAGATGCCCTTCGCTCGCAGGGCATGACGCCAATGCCGATCTTTGTTTCGAGCCTCAAGGACCCGGTATCGCTGGCTTTCGTCGAAACCGCCATCACCTCGTTGAACCCGTCCGCCATCGTCACTGCAACCGCCTTCGCTTCCGGTGCCGAGCCTGGTGCCGAAACGCTCTTCGACCGTGCCGGCGTGCCCGTGTTCCAGGTCATCGTCGCCACGACGCGGCGCGAAGTCTGGGAGAAAAACCAGCGCGGCCTGGCGCCCGCCGACCTTGCCATGCATGTCGTGCTGCCCGAGCTCGATG
>NZ_RZSR01001104.1:0-1796 GCF_004023265.1 Mesorhizobium sp. M1A.F.Ca.IN.020.06.1.1 | reverse complement strand
GCGCTTGCCGCCGCGCTTGCCGCGACGGCGCTTCTTGCCCTGCCCCTCTTCGGCTGCTTCCGCCCCGGCCGGTGCTTCAGCCGTGACCTCGGCTGTCGCTTCGCCAGCAATCGTGCCGGCGTCCGCAGGTGCGGGGGCCGAGACGGCATCGCCATGGCCTTGATGCTCGCGGTCGCGATCCTTGCCGCCGCGCCGCCGACGGCGTTTGCGGCGCTTGCGGCCGCCTTCGCCGTCCTCGGACCGCTGCGGATGCTGTCCCTGCTGTGGATGGCGCGGCTGTTCGGCCTGGACCGATACCTCTTCTTCCTCCTCGACGACGATCTCGTCCTCGGGCTCTTCCGGCTCGACATAGGTCGGCAGGCTGCGCACCTCGACGAAGCCTTCCGGCTTCTCAGCCACCGCGCCGCGGAAGATCGCGTAGTGTTGTGCGCCCAGCGTCTCGTCGGCTTCGAGCGTGATGCTCAGGCCGAACCGGGCCTCGAGCTCGACCAGATTGGCGCGCTTGTGGTTGAGCACATAAAGCGCGGTCGCCGCCGGCGTGCGCACTGTGATGTGGCTGCGCGAATCCTTGAGCAGGAATTCCTCGATTGCCCGCACCACCATCAGCGCCACCGAGGAGTCCGATCTCACATGGCCCGTGCCGCCGCAATGCGGGCAGGGCTTCATCGTCGATTCCAGCACGCTGGCACGGATGCGCTGGCGCGACATCTCCATCAGGCCGAAATGCGAGATGCGACCGACCTGGATGCGGGCGCGATCGTTCTTGAGGTGATCCTTCAGCCGCTTCTCGACCGCGCGGTTGTTGCGGTTCTCCTCCATGTCGATGAAGTCGATGACGATCAGGCCGGCAAGGTCGCGCAGCCTGAGCTGCCGCGCGACTTCCTCGGCGGCCTCCAGATTGGTGTGGAGCGCGGTGTCCTCGATCGAATGCTCCTTGGTGGAGCGGCCGGAGTTGACGTCGATCGAAACCAGCGCCTCGGTCTGGTTGATGATGATGTAGCCGCCGCTCTTCAGCGTCACTTGCGGCTGCAGCATCCGGTCGAGCTGCGCCTCGATGCCGTTGCGCACGAAGATCGGCGTGGTGTCGCGGTAGGGCTGAACCACCTTGGCATGGCTCGGCATCAGCATCCGCATGAAGTCCTTGGCCTCGCGGTAGCCGTCCTCGCCGGAGACCAGGATCTCGTCGATATCCTTGTTGTACAGGTCGCGGACCGAGCGCTTGATCAGGCTGCCTTCCTCATAGACCAGGGCAGGGGCCGTGGACTGCAGCGTGAGATTGCGGACATTCTCCCAAAGCCGCATCAAATATTCATAGTCGCGCTTGATCTCGGCCTTGGTGCGGCTTTCGCCGGCGGTGCGCAGGATGACTCCCATGCCCTGCGGCACCTCGAGATCGGCGACGACCTCCTTCAGCCGCTTGCGGTCCTGAGCATTGGTGATCTTGCGCGATATGCCGCCGCCACGCGCGGTGTTCGGCATCAAGACCGAATAGCGGCCGGCGAGCGACAGATAGGTGGTCAGCGCCGCGCCCTTGTTGCCGCGCTCTTCCTTGACGACCTGGACCAGTAGGATCTGGCGGCGCTTGATGACTTCCTGGATCTTGTACTGGCGGCGCACCGGCTTGCGGCGGTTGCGAACCTCTTCAAGCGCATCCTCGGCGCCGACCGATTCGATTTCGTGTTCGTCCGAATGTGCGGACGAAACTTCTTCGAGCATGCCGCGATCATCGTCGCTGGGAGCGGCTGCCTCGGCCGGAGCGACCTCGCTGGTCGATTCGGCCTGCACCGGTTCCGAAA
>NZ_RZSR01001103.1:0-1810 GCF_004023265.1 Mesorhizobium sp. M1A.F.Ca.IN.020.06.1.1 | reverse complement strand
GTCTTGGAAAGACGCTGACGCTCAAGAGCGGTCGTCAGGTTCATTTCGCGACGGGGGAACAGGCGGGCAAACAGCTTCATCATCATCTCCATTTGGTTGCTCAGACGGGTCGCCTTCGCTTGATGGAGTGGGGCAGCTCGTTTTTGCTGGCGGTGATATAGGCCTGCTCCAGCCAAAACTAAATCGCAAAAACGAAGCGCTTGTTATGAAAAGCGACATCCCATGCGACTTTTTTGAGCTCTGCGCTCGAAATTTACTATTAGTTACAGCGCTTTAATTCGAAACGGACGTCGCTATGCGAGTGCTTCATATGCGTCATGCGACGGCCGCATGGCTGGAAAAGTTATTTGAGTACAAACAAAAGGGCCTGCCGGTCTGACACGCGGCAGGCCCTTAGCACGTGATGCACACTTATTTACTTGGCTCCGGCCCAGGTTCCCACGCCGTAGCGCAATCCAGTCTTGGCATCGGCGGCTTCCGGCCAGCCGATATCCTTCTGCAGTTCGATCGGCAGCGCATGGATTGCGCGTTCGGTCTGGTAGCGAGCGCGGGCGGCACTGAATTCGGTCGCGAGCCGACCGATAGACGACAGGATAGACATTTTCTTTCTCCTCGATTCGGGCAGCGCCCGGCAATTGGTTACGTCAGGTCTGTTTCAGCTTCATTTCATGTCGAGTGCAGGCCTGTATCATGGTCGTTCGATGGCTGCTTTTGGCAGCATCCTGCATCGATCGAGTTGACTATGCGCTCGAAGTGATGTTCAATCAAACGAAATGGAATGATCATTTGCATCAGAAAAATTGAAGGCAAGCCCTGATGAACGCCCCACTCAACCATCCTTTGCCGCTGCTCGATCTCGACGTGCTGCGCACCTTCGTGGCGATCGCCGAGACCGGCAGCTTCACCACCGCCGCCAATGCGGTGTTCCGCACCCCCTCGGCCGTCTCCATGCAGATCAAGAAGCTCGAAGACATTCTCGGCCGTTCCGTCTTCGCGCGCGACGCGCGCTCGGTGACGCTGACCACGGACGGCGAGATGCTTCTCGGCTATGCCCGGCGGCTTTTGTCGATCAACCGCGAAGTGGTGTCGAAGTTCATCATTCCCGACATTGTCGGTGTGGTCAGGCTTGGCTCCCCGGACGACTATGGCGAGCGCGTGCTGCCTCACGTGTTGAAGCGCTTCGCGCAATCGCATCCGTCGATCGCCGTCGACGTCACCATCGACCAGAGCGTCAATCTGCGCCGCCGCATGGACGACCGTGCGCTCGACATTACGCTGCTCACCAATTCCTACAAGACCAGCGCGGTCGGCGCCGAGGTGCTGCTAACCGAGCCGATCGTCTGGGCCGGCGCCAAGGGCGGCTGCGCGCATCTGCGCGAACCGCTGCCGGTTTCGCTTTGGGAAGAAGGCTGCGCCTGGCGGGCCGGCGCCCTGGAAGCGCTCGGCCGGGAAGGCCGCAACTACCGCATCGCCTATATGAGCGCTCATACCGCCGGCCAGCGCGCCGCCATCATGGCCGACCTTGCCGTCGCGCCGCTGCCGAAGTCCTTCCTCGGCGACGAGATGGTTTCGCTGGGCGCCAAGGACGGCATGCCCGATATCGGCACCTACAATCTCGCCATGGTGGTGGCACCCGATGCCAGCGCGCCGGTGAAGGCGGTTGCCGACCACATCCGCGCGACCTTCGAACTGTTCCGGGAAACCGGCAAGTTCTGAGCTATTCGGCCGCCGGCGCAGGTCGCGCCGCATAAGTGGTTCGGCGCGATGCATGGGCTCGCTGCGGTACGGTCTCGGCTGTGTGGAAGTCGAC
>NZ_RZSR01001102.1:0-1816 GCF_004023265.1 Mesorhizobium sp. M1A.F.Ca.IN.020.06.1.1 | reverse complement strand
CGGTGGCGCCGAGAGCTTCGACCTCGATCCCTGCGCTCCGCTCGATCGGCCGTGGGACATGGCGCGCCAGCACTACACCATCGCCGACAACGGTCTAGCCCGGCCCTGGCACGGTCGCGTGTGGCTCAACCCGCCATACTCGAACAACGTGATCGGCCGCTGGATGGGCCGTATGGCCGAGCACGCCCATGGAATCGCGCTGATCTTCGCCCGGACCGAAACGCAGGTGTTTCACGAGTGCGTCTGGCGCGCGGCCGATGCGCTGCTGTTCATGGAAGGGCGGCTGCATTTCCACGATGCCGCAGGGACTCGAGCAAAGGCCAATGCCGGCGCGCCGTCGGTGTTCTGCGCCTATGGCGCCGACGATGCTGACCGCCTTGCGGCCAGCGGCATTCCCGGCGCTTTCGTGCCGCTGCGCCTGCGCTCGCTGATCTTCGGCTTTGCCTCCGTCGGCTCGTGGGTCGACGAGGTGTTGAAGGTGATGCAGCGCGCCGGCGCGGCGGTGCGGCTCGACGATCTCTACCGCGCCTTGGCCGAGAATCCGAAGTCCGAACGCAATCCGAACTGGAAGGCGAAGGTCCGCCAGACCCTGCAGCGCGGCCCGTTCGAACCGCTAGGCGAGGGCGTCTGGCAGGTGGCCGAGGGGAGGTTGCTCTGATGCGCCACTTCCGGACACGCCGATATGGCCCGTTCGAAGACACGAGGCGAAAGCGGCTCGCCTTGGCCCGAAAGCAGCGCCTTGAGCGAGAGAAACTGCCGCTCTTTTCCGAGATGATCGCAGAGGAGCAGCCAGACGCCGACACCGTTATGGCGCAGCGCGCCGAGCAAGCGGTGATCTGGGAGCAGAATACTCGCGACCGCCGCGCCGCGAACTGGCGTCGTGCAAGGAGCCGGCTTTTCGCCTACGGCGACAACATCCGGAAAATCCTGCGGGCACTCTGGAATAGCGCTCCCTACCCGGGCACGCCGGAATATTTCGCCGACATGCTCCACACCTACGACGTCGGCCGGCTCGACCCGGAGAACCCGCCATGGGTCTACCGAGGTCCGGGCGTCAAGGGTTTCGACCCTCTCCCCATCATCAACCGATCTCGCGAGCGCATGGGGTTGCCGCCCCTCTCGTCGCTCGCAGAACTTCCGAGGTACGGCAATGGCTAAGACCGCCAAGGCGAAAGCACCAGCCAAGAAGCACGCTTGGCAGATCGAGGCCGAGAAACGCCGTCAGGAGATCGCCGAGAATGTCGCCATGCTGCGCGACGGGTCCGACGAATATCTGGTCGGAATCGCTCGGGAAGCCCTCCACCACTACCACGCCGCGATGATGGCCTGCGACAAGCCCGGCCGCCTTCCCTACGAGCTAGTGATCGAGGCATGTGTCGAGACGCTCTACCGGATTGAGGAATACGGCGGCCGGGAGGAGCGCGCGGACGGTTCCGGCCGTTCCTGGCCCCCGCGCTGCCGCTCCCGCTTCAACTGCTGGAACTCGGCGTCGTCCTGGCTCGGCAAACAACTGGCCGCGCCCGATGGCGGAATCCCGATGCACGGCCAGCCCGGGCGGTTCATGCTGACCATTCACGGTTGCCGCACCGACGTGCGCTACCCGGGCGTCTTCGGCGGCGTCGGCCTCGACGGTCGCGTGATCGACCTCGATCAGCCGTTTTTCAGCGAGACCGGCTACCGATCCTTCACCGGCGGCGGGCTCCGCGAACGCTGGTTCGTCGAGGAGGCAATGACCGTCGACGAGATGCTGACGATCTCGATGGAGCACAACCTGCTCATCGATCATCACGGCAAGACGGCCGCAAAGTGCAAGCTC
>NZ_RZSR01000010.1:0-19420 GCF_004023265.1 Mesorhizobium sp. M1A.F.Ca.IN.020.06.1.1 | reverse complement strand
AGAATAGTTACTGGCTTCGAGATATCGACGATGGAGCCCTAAGTAGCCAGCCACTTCCTCCTGGTGAATGACCGAAATGGGGCCGTTTCCAGATTGTCCGCTTCTGGCGTCAGAAGTCGGTAAATGACAGTAACCTGAGATGATCTGGAGGGGGTGCGCCAGGACGCTTCACTAGAAAGCGGGCTTTGGCCGATTCCGGATTGAGGCCCGCTTGTCACGACGACATCAGCGCGTTTGCCATGCGCTCCAGTGCTCGCTGCAATAGAGGACGCGGACAGCCGACATTGAGGCGAATGAACCCTTCGCCGCCGGGCCCGTATACGCGGCCATCGTACAAATTGACGCCGGCGCGATTAACAAAGAACTTCTGAACTCCTTCGACCCGGCGATCGAGGGCGCGCGCATCCAGCCACACAAGAAACGAGGCATCGGGCCTCATCGGCGCTATGCCTGGGAGATGTTCGCGCGCGAATTCGTAGACCAGCTCGATGTTGCCGCCGATGTAGCGCGTCAGTTGGTCGAGCCACGGCGCACCGGTACTGTAGGCGACTTCCAGGGCTAGGCGGCCGAAAAAGTTCGCATTCACCATGAATGAGGCCTGCATCGCGGCAAGGAGCTCGCCGCGGCGCTTTTTGTTCGCCACCGAAATGGTCGCCGAGGGAATGCCAGCCAGGTTGAAGGTCTTCGTTGGCGCCGTGCAGATGAACGACTTCTCCGCGGCATCCTCCGAAATGGAGGAGAAGACGATATGGGGCCGATCGGACAATCTTATGTCGCAGTGAATGTCGTCGGAAATGACCAAGACCCCATAGCGCTCGCAGATAGCGTTGAGCGCCGTCAGTTCATCGAGCCGCCACGCCTTTCCCGCAGGATTGTGGGGATTGCAAAGCAGGAATGCCTTGGCGCCGCTTGCCGCCAGCGTCTCGAAATGGTCGAGGTCGAGTTCGTATTTATTGTCCTCAAGCTTCAGGCGGTTCGTCAGCAGAACCCGTCCGTTTCCCTGGATCACTTCGAAATAGGGCGAATACACGGGCGCCTGCACGATGACACCATCGCCCGGCTTCGTGAAGGTTCGCAACACCGTCGCCACCGATGGCATGATCGCCGGCGCGGGAAGCAGCGATTCCAGTTCCGGCGACCAGTTGTGGCGTCGTGCAAACCACGATTGCACGATTTCGTAGTGGCGCGGATCGCGACGGGTGTAGCCGTAGATGCCATGGTCTGCCGCTTCGCGCAGCCGCGTGACCACAGTCTCCGGAGCACGGAAATCCATATCCGCCGTCCAAAGTGAGAGCAGGCCTTGGCCCTCGACTCGCGGGGAGAACTCATCCCATTGATTGGCCCACTTGACCGATCCGAACTGCTGGCGGTCGTGGATTTGGTCGAAATCCACTCCCGCAAGGCTTGCAGCCGCGATCGACGGATTGGATGTGTCCGCACATGTCATCTGTGATCTCGCAAAAACTGTTGCCGCGCCTTTGCCGCTTTGCCCGCAGCGTCGCTATTTGAGGATCTGCGCCAGAAACCGGCGTGCTCGCTGCGATCGGGAATTGGTGAAGAACTCGTGAGGTGTGTTCGCCTCAACGATCTCCCCGCTGTCCATGAACACTACTCGATCGGCCACCTCGCGCGCGAAACCCATCTCGTGTGTGACGCACAGCATGGTCATGCCCTCGCCGGCGAGCGACACCATCGTACCAAGGACCTCCTTCACCATCTCCGGATCGAGGGCGGAGGTCGGCTCGTCGAAGAGCATGACTTTTGGGTTCATGCAGAGGGCACGGGCAATCGCAGCGCGTTGCTGCTGGCCACCCGACAACTGGCCCGGATAGCTGGTCGCCTTCTCCGCGATCCTGACGCGATTGAGATAATGGCGCGCCACTTCTTCTGCCGCCATCCGCGGCATGTTCCTCACCCACACTGGCGCAAGCATGCAATTCTCGAGCACCGTCAGATGGGGAAACAGATTGAAGTGCTGGAACACCATACCCACGTTGCTGCGGACTTCGTCGATCCTGCGAAGATCCTGCGCCACTGGCTTGCCGTTGACGATGATCTCGCCCGATTGATGCTCCTCGAGATGGTTTATGCATCGGATCATGGTCGATTTGCCCGACCCGGATGGACCACAGATCACTACGCGCTGGCCGCGAGGTACCGAAAGGTTGATGTTCTTGAGCGCATGAAACGAGCCGAACCATTTGTTGACGTCGCGCAGCTCGACGGCGACTACGGACTCGCCGGGTGCTTCCCTTCTCGGAGTGTACATTGCTTGAGGCATCGTCCTTCGTTCCTAGGATTTGTGGCCGCGCGCCAGCTGGCGCTCCATCGACTGCGAGTAACGGGACATGCCGAAGCAGAAGCCCCAATAGACAAGCCCCGCAAAAAGGTACCCGGTTGACGAGATCGTCGGGCCTGCCCAGCTCGGATCGACCCTCGCCGTTTCGACGGCCTTCAGGAAGTCTGCGATGCCGACGATGGCAACCAGTGTCGTGTCTTTGAACAGGCCGATGAATGTCGAGACGATGCTCGGTATGACGATCGTCAACGCCTGGGGCAGGACGATCAACCGCATCATGTCGAAATAGTTGATCCCCAGCGCCTTCGCCGCTTCGTATTGGCCCTTTGGGATTGCCTGAAGGCCCGCCCGCACGACCTCGGCCATATAGGCGGACGAGAACAACGCTATTGCGATGAGGGGGCGCAGGAGACGATCTGGCGTCAAGTAATCCGGTACGAAAAGCGGCATCATGAAGTTCGCCATGAACAACACCGTGATAAACGGTACGCCCCGAACGACTTCGATGAATGTGAGGCAAACCGCTTTGATAATGGGGAGGTCCGACCTGCGTCCGAGCGCCAGGAGGATCCCGATCGGAAGCGAGAAGACGATGCCCACGATCGACATGAGCAGCGTGATCAAGAGCCCGCCCCAGAGCGTGGTATCAATCACGGGCAAATGGAGCAGAGCGACGCCACGCAAGAGAACGAAGGCGGCAACGGGGTAGAGAACGAAGAACAGCATTGCCGCCAATTTGCGCCGCGGAGCCTTCGTCCACAGGAGCCAAGCGATCAGAATGGCCCCGACCGCCTGAGTGAGATCAACGCGCCAGCGCTCGGAAACGGGGTATGCGCCGTATCGCAGATAATCGAATTTCTCCGCGATGAAGGGCCAGCAGGCTCCTTCGGGGTTCGCACGGCAGGCTTCTCGGCCGCCGCTCCAGACCGCATTGAGGATGGCGAAGCTCAGGAACTGATGCAGCAGCCACACCGCCAGGAGCACGAAACTAATTGTCAGCGCAGCCGAGAAGGGCGTTGAGAACAGATTCCTTTTGACCCAGGTCACCGGACCCGGCCGGACATCTGCAGGCGGCGCCATCGCCGGCATCAGCGCTATGTTGACGATTGGAGGATGCAAGGATTGATCGGTCATCATCACCTCTCGACGATCGCAAAATGCCGGTTGAAGGCGTTCATGGCCAACGAGGTGACGATGGAGATGGCGAGATAGACCGCCAGGGTGATCGCCATCACTTGGACGGCCGCTCCCGTCTGGTTGAGCACCGTTCCCGCGAAGATTTGAACGAGGTCGGGATAGCCAATGAAAACGGCGAGCGAGGAGTTCTTGGTCAGGTTGAGATACTGACTCGTCAGAGGCGGAACAATGATGCGCAGCGCCTGTGGAACAACGACCAGGCGAAGCGTCTTGCCCGGTGAGAGCCCCAGCGCGTAGGCAGCCTCGGTTTGGCCCTTCGGCACCGCCTGGATGCCACCCCGGACGATCTCGGCGATGTAGGATCCGGTGTAGACCGACAGACCGATCAGGAGAGCGGCGAACTCCGGATAGAGCTGGTGTCCGCCTTGAAAATTGAACCCGTGCAGTCGCGGCCTTATGAACGATACCGGTTCGCCGGCCACCAGGAACATGACCAGGGGAAACCCTATCAGGGCCGCGAGGCTAACCAAGAGCACTGGCAGTTGCCTGCCTGTTCGTCTCTGGACGCGCCTGGCGTAGAACCAGAAGACGATGCAGCAGAAAACGGCCGCCGCGGAGGACAGAGCCACCAGCCCCGCTCCCGGATGCAACTGGACCTCCGGGATTATGAGGCCGCGATTGTTGAGGTAGATGCCGCCGGGAATTTCGATCGACGACTTCGGCGCGGGGAGCGGTTTGAGGACGGCGTTATACCAGAAAAGCAACTGCAGCAGTAACGGGATGTTGCGTATTATCTCGACGTAGGAGGTCGCGGCTTTCGCTACGATCCAGTTCTGCGACAGGCGGGCAATTCCGACGACGAAGCCGAGCAACGTTGCCAACAGGATCGCGAGCAAGCTGACGAAGAGCGTATTGACCACGCCCACCCAGAACGCCTGTCCGTAGGTAGAGAGCGCGTCATAGGGTATCAGGGCCTGATTGATGTCGAAGCCGGCAGACTCATTCCAGAAGGCGAATGAGAGCGGGATTCCCCTTGCCCGCATGTTCGACACAGTCTGGACGCCGACGCCGAGGGCGAAGGCCACCAGGCTGACGGCGAGCAAGGCCTGGTAGAAAATGCCTCGCACCTTCTTATTGTGCAAAGAGAGGCTTCTGCGCGGCTGCACGGAAAGGGTCAAATCGGACATGGCCGGACCTGTCGGGTGAGCACAACGGCGCTGGCGATCATGCGCCAGCGCCCGGCAATGACGTCATGTCTAGCGGATCGGCGGAGCGTACTGAATGCCGCCCTTGTTCCAGAGCGCGTTGAGGCCACGCTCCATTTTCAAAGGTGAGTCCTTGCCAACATTCCGATCAAAGACTTCACCGTAGTTGCCCACCTGCTTGATCACCTCGACCGGCCAATTGTCGCCGAGCCCGATGTCCTTGCCTATGCTGCCTTCCACGCCGAGCAAACGACGGATGTTCGGATTGTCTGACGACTTCATTGCATCGACATTTTTCGAGGTGACCCCAAATTCTTCAGCGGCCACCATGACATAAAGCGTCCACTTCGCCACGTTGAACCACTGGTCGTCACCCTGCCGTACAGCCGGGCCAAGCGGCTCCTTGGAGATCAACTCGGGAAGCACGATGCTGTCATCCGGCTTGGCCATGCGAAGCCGCGACGCATTCAAGGTGGAGGTGTCCGCGGACAGGACATCGCAACGCCCCTCCTCATAAGCCTTCACGACAGCTTCCTCATCGGCGAACCCGACCGTGGTGTACTTCATCGATTGCGAACGGAAATAGTCGGCAAGGTTCAATTCGGTTGTCGTGCCCTGGGTTACGCAAATCGATGCGCCATCCAGCCGCTCGGCTGATGTGATGTTGTCCGCCTTGCGGACCATGAATCCCTGGCCGTCATAGAAATACGTGCCAGCGAAAAGAATGCCGAGGGACATATCGCGGGAGGAGGTCCAGGTTGCGTTATGCGCGAGAATGTCGATCTCTCCCGACTGCAAGGCGGTGAAGCGATCTTTTGGCGTCAATGGGATGAACTTCACCTTTTGCGCATCGCCCAGCACGGCGGCGGCCACGGCACGACAATAGTCGACGACAAATCCAGTCCACTTGCCTTCATTGTCCGGAAGGCTGAAGCCCGCGGTGGCCGAGTTTGTGCCGCAGGTGAGCACTCCATTCTTCTTGACGTTATCGAGGGTTGCGGACCACGCCGACGAGGCGGTGCACGCCATGGCTACGGCAATCAAACCCTTAAGCATCGATCTCATTTTCGGTGTTCCCCTGTTTTTGTTGGGTCCAATCTGCACGTAAGGACAATTATTCGTCAAATTGATTGTCCTCATTGTCAAAATGAGCCAATTTCATAACCGGGTTGCACAAGGGGGATTGGCTGCGAGGTAGGCGTCGTGAAAGGGGACTGTGGGCCGAGGCACTACTGTTTCGATCGACCCGCTGCTCCGATGTCGACGATTGAACTTCGGCGCCTAGCCTGGGACTTTTTGTAGATGCCCACGATCACCTCCCGGAGCCACCTAGTCCCCGGGTCGTTCGCCATCTGACGGTGAACAATGAGCCACGCATTGACATCCGAAATAGGAAGCGGTGGTGGGATCAGGCTCACCTCGCTTCGCTCATCCAGCATCTGCAGAATGGCATCCCCACAATGGGTAATCAGTTCAGTGCCGCGCAGCGCCCAAGGAAGCACCAGATAATTCGAGATGGTAGCAACGACGTTGCGCCGCAGACCGTGCTGCTTCATTGCGGCATCCGCCAGCCCTTCTGCTTGGCCATCCGCGGAAATCTGCAGGTGGGAATTGGCCAAATATGCTTCCAGCGTCATGCCGGTCCTGGCGATCTTGCTTCCACTCCACACGGCGCAAAACAGCCGATCCTGCCCGAGTTCCACCTTCAAGAGACTTGGATCGTCGCGTATTGCCGCTCCCGTCAGCGCACAGTCAACCTGTCTCAAATAGACAGATGAGCCGATGTCGGGTCCGTTTGCGGGAATGACGTTCAGTGTCGCGTTAGGAGCTTGCCTCGAAAACTCTCGAATGAGCCCCGGAATAAATATCATGGCATGATAGTCGGTAAGTCCAACGCGAAAGTTGCGTCGGGTTGTTGCCGGTTTGAACACCTGATGCCGATCGATGGAGGCACGGATGGTTGCCAGGGCGGCAGAAATGTCTGACAGCAACTCCACTGCCCGAGGCGTTGGCCGCATCTCGCCCCCATCTCTGGTGAACAATTCATCCTGCAATAGAGACCGAAGTTTTGCTAAGGAGTGGCTTACAGCTGATTGTGTTCTGCCCAATTCGGTAGCAGCGCGCGTCACGCTTCTTTCACGCATCATCACATCGAAAACGCGCAACAAGTTGAGGTCCATGTCGACAAAGTTCATAGCGGTACCTCGTCCGTAGAGACCGCGGCTCTGCACCACGCGTCCACCAAGTGGGGTATCAACGGTGACAGATGCCGTTTGGACAGTGAAGATAGCTCCGCCCGATGATCGACGTCACTGGACCAGCGACGATCGAAATCAATTATCACACCAGGGGATAGTTGAGGTGGCTGTTGAGCAAAGAGCACCGCCGGGCGAGCTGCGATCTGGAAATAGGTCTGCTTTCAGGCGTTGCACAAGCGGGTATGAACGACAGATGTTGGGCGCAAAGCAGCCATCCACCCCGCCAAAGAAATGGGCGAGTGGCCGGATCGGCTTCTTGAATCTATTTCGGCGAACTGCCTCGTAACCTATTGGTGCATAACGATAATGGTGGGCCCGGAGGGCCGTCGTTTTCGACAGGAAATCAATATGTTAGCGGGTGGTTCGCCTACCCTTTTCCCTCGTATTCTCTCGTATGGTCTGGCGAACCGAAAGACGATGGACGAGAATAGTTACTGGCTTCGAGATATCGACGATGGAGCCCTAAGTAGCCAGCCACTTCCTCCTGGTGAATGACCGAAATGGGGCCGTTTGCAGACAGTCCGCTTCTCGGCGATCGAAGATCGAATGGCTGCCATTGAAGCCCGACGGGGTTGTAGCCTCGACCTCTCCCTTACCAAGGGAGTGCTCTACCACTGAGCTACCGCAGCAACGGGCGTCTGAATAACCGCAGACGCCTTGAATTGCAAGGCGTAGCGGCCCCCTTTCACACCCTGCGCCGTTTTGGCCCGATGTTGCCAATGTGGTTCCAAACGGGCTCGGCACGTGCTCCAGCCTACACCGGTCGGCCGAGAGCTACACCGCTTTTGTTGCCGGATCGTTGCCAATCTGGATGCGAATTGAAATAGAGCCCCGTACAGAGGTTTTTTCGCACCCCCGCCCTTCACTCACTACCTGCGAAGGCCTTCGCGCGCGTCCTTGCGCTGTCCCCGTGGCGAATGCATGCGGTTTCGAGGATTGGCCTACCCCTGATTTGTGGCGCGCCGATACAAGGCGTACCTGCGAACGACCTTGTCGAGAGTCCGGCTCGGAGGGGAATAACAAATGTAAATGTGGATGGGGGTGATCTACGCCACAATGAGCCAGGGCCTATCGCAACGCAGTTTGCTGATCATATGGCCCCTTGTCTTCCGACGACTGTCGACACACCCTGGTCCCCCGCCCCGCTCGGCGGTCGTCTTCTTGTTGAGCGACGACGCGTGTACCAGACGATCTTGCCGTCGACCTTCATGGGCTTGTGGATCACAAGCTTCCTCCGCAGATGCTCGGGGTGAACCTCGACTAGCGTCACCTTGATGTCTGGCTTGCAGCGGCTGCAGTCGAACTTCAGGCGGAAGGGGTTGGCGCCGCCGCCATAGACCATCATCAAGTCCGCCGATCGGCAGTAGCGCACGTTCCCGCAGGCGCACTCCACCTTCAAAAGCATGTTGTGCCGGGTCGCCTTGCCCAGCGTTCGATCATCTCATGCGCCATGAGAACAAAAAAGGAACAAATTCCTTGATCGTCAAGGCGGTCTGGAATCTTTTTGCAGCTGAGGGGAGATGTCACATGCCGCTGCGCTATGCCGTCGAGACATGCCCGAATAACCCAACCGTGCTGCACATGAAGCTGAACGAGGCCGCCGACAACGGCGGCCGCGTCCTGAACGTCATCTGGCAGCAGGAGCATGAATCAACAATCACGAGACCGACTATGACCCGCGCATGAAGGTCGACGCTGGTTATGTGATCATCCTGGAATACTTCGAGCCTGAACCATGGGCGACGAGCCGACACGCCCCGGAGAAATCGCCCAGACACGCGAACGCGGCCCGCTTGGGCACGTCTGCGAGCATTCCGGGTGCGGCAAGGATGCGGGATCGGGCTTTGCCAAGCCGAAACGAGCGCCCACTGGTCCTGTTTCGAACACAGCGGCGAAGGTGAGAATTCCTTTAGCGGTGACGCTCCAGTAGATTGGTCAGAACGCCCAGCAAGCGAGTCTCTGCTGTTGGCTTTCCGACGTTAGGCGCATCCCACAGAACTGCGCCGCCGAGAAGCTCTGGCCTGTCGTAGGCGCTCGCCACCGCGAACGGGACATCGAGGCTGCTCAACTCTTCAGCCAGCGGTGTGATCAGCTCGTTGCCCAGATTGACGTCGAGCAATGCGACGGACGGCAATTCGACTTCCAATAGGCGTGACGCCTCTGCGACCGTGGCAACCGGGCCTATGACACGCCATCCACGACGCTCAAGCATGAATTTGAGGTCCATCGCGATCAGGTATTCATCTTCCACGATCAGGACCGTCTTTTCCACCGGCCTTCAATCTTTGTTGCCGTGTCCCCGCGAGCGGAATGGCCATCTCCACGTTCAAACCCGTCGTCGCATAGCTTGGTTCCACCTTGCCTCCCAGATCGTATGCGACAGCGTACTGAATCAGCTGAGTTCCGTAGCCTGTGGAGACGGGTGGGGTCACACCGGGGCCGCCGCTTTCCGACCAGGTGAGCCGCAGCAGTCGGTCATCCCCTTGCTCGATAACCCAGCGCACATGGACCTGTCCGCCCGCCTTCGACAGCGCTCCATATTTGAGAGCGTTCGTCGCCAGCTCATGCAGCGCAAGCCCGAGGGACATCAGTTGCTTGGCATTCAAATAAACGGGCGGTCCGCGATCGATCTCTACGGCGTCGGAGCTTACTGCAAAAGGTTCCAGCGTGCGCACCACCAGAGCTTCAAGGCTGCCATCACCACCGCCTATGAACCCCTGCTCATTTGCGTCAATAATAGCAGTCAACCTGCCTAGAAACGCGTCGCGATACTCCTCCCCCGAGACGCCTTCGGCCTTTGTCTGGTTAGCGAGTGCCCGCACCAGCCCAAGCAGGTTCTTCATTCGATGGCGAAGCTCACCGAAGAGAACCTCAAACTCGGCCTCTCTACGAGTCCTCTCCGTGGCATCGGCGAACGACAGCAGCATGGTGGTGCTGACATCGTCGGGACTGAACACGGTACGAGCCGTGACCAGCATGGTCCGCTGACCGATCCCGGGGAAATCGTGCTCAACCTTGTAATCGATAACTGCCGTGGTTTTCGGGATCACCTCCGTGAGCAGGCGACGCAGTTCCGGAATGTCCCACTGACCATCTCCAAGCTCGTAGATGTGCTTGCCTATGGTTTCATACCGCTCGACTTTGAACGTTCGGAAGAAGGCACGGTTGGCGCTTTGGATGCAAAGCGCGCTGTCCAGGACCAGCAGAGGAACCGGGACGGTATCCACGATCCCCTGTGCCTGCACATGCCCGGTCCTCAAGATCCGGTAGAGGTCTTCCAAGTTCACCATAGCTGGTCCCACGAAAGTGATCTTGTTGGCCGCAATCTCAGGCCAACCCTGTCTTGGGTCAAGAGCAGACCGGGCAGGCAGAAATGGGGCTGCGTTGCCGGTCCGGCGGCCGCGTTGCTGCTGTGATCGGCAAGCAGGAGCTCATGCAGATCGGCTGTCAATATGCCGGTGAGGTAGAACTGGAGATACACGATTGCTGGGGCCCGATGCTGGACGAACAGGTTACGGTCGCTCTGGGCGAACCGTCTCAACTGCGAGGGACCGGGCAGGAAGCGGCTGCAACAGATCGCCCTCCGACTTGGTCAGGTTGAGCCATGCGGACCAGTCCTCCGGAGAGGAGGAACGGAACCATGGCGGACGACAAAAGCAAACGCGATGCGCGCGATCGCGACCGTGTGTCGGGGGATCAGGAGTATGAGGTCGGCTACTTCGCCAGCAAGTTCGGACTCTCGATCCCTCAGGTCCGCGAGCTGATCGCCAGGCATGGAAATGACCGCGAGACCCTAGAGCGTGAGGCAAAGGCGCTAGGCACTCGATGAGCCGCTACTTCTTCGACACGTTCAACGGCTCAGCTCACGTGACCGATGAAACCGGCGCGGAACTGGATGACATGCAGGCGGTAAGGCGGGAGGCATCGACGGCGTTGGCCGAGATGGCGGCCGAGGTTGTTCCAATCGAAGACCGGCTCGAACTCTTCGTCGATGTTCGGGATGAGGCGGGTGCTCCGGTTCTTAAAGCTCGTGCGATCTTCGAAATGTTCGAGTGAACTGCCTGCATGTTCAAGGCATGACGCTCGCGGCCTCGTCGCGCCAAGGTATGGCATCGCGGTGTCAAGGAACATTCCTGATGCAAAGTGGTTCGGGCGTATCCCGACCCTGGAGAACCCTCATGTTCATGCACAATAAGCGACTGCAATACACCGTCCGTGTGTCGGAGCCGCGAAACTGGCATGCATGATAATGGAGCAATTCGGCGGAGCCGATGGCGAGTTGGCCGCCGCTATGCGCTATTTCACCCAAGGGCTGGGCGAGGATGATGTCGGTCGGAAAGACATGTTGCTCGACATTGCGACCGAAGAACTAAGCCACCTCGAGGTGGTCGGATCTATTATCACAATGCTGAACAAGGGCCTCAAGGCGCAGCTTGCCGAGGGACAGATGAAGGAAGCCGAGCTGTATTTGATGGTTGGCGCCAGCGGCACAACGGCCAAGGAGTCAATCCTGTTTGGCGGCGGACCCGCATTGTGCGACTCGGCCGGCGTGCCCTGGACCGCCGCTTACATCGATTCTCGCGGCGAGCCAACGGTGGACCTTCGCTCCAACATCGCGGCCGAAGCTCGTGCCAAGATCGTTTACGAGCGACTGATCAACATCACCGATGATCCCGGCGTCAAGGATGCCCTCGGATTTCTGATGACGCGCGAAGTCGCCCACCAAAAGTCCTTCGAGAAAGCGCTGTACGCGATAGAGAACAACTTCCCGACGGGCAAACTGCCGGGCATCGAGAAATATGCCAGCATGTACGTCAACACCTCGCAGGGCGAAGGAGACGCCACGGGACCCTGGAACTCGGGAGGCGAATGGGACCGCATCGACAATCTCGAACAGGTGATGCCCGCCGACGGCGGCGACGGCATGGCGACTGTCAAGCTAAATGCCAAGGACAAGAAGGTCGCGGCCAATATGGCGGAGCGGACACTCTCGGACCCGGCTTCCGATCCGATGACGGGCGCCGATATTGGAGCAGGGCCGGGGGCCGGCCGCACCAAGAATGGTGACATGGGCGGCGCCGCCAACATCCAGGAGGCGCCGGCGCGGGCAGCGGCCGCAGCTCGCAAAACCAGGTAGCCTTTGCATTGGAGCCCTCAAGAACGTCGTTTCGCGTGTGCAAGAGAAACCGCCTGTCGCGACCGAACAGGCGGTTCCCTGGTTCGCGATTTCGACTACCCGGTCGGGTTTAGGACCGAGACGAGCCAAAGGCGTGCGATGCTTTCCGTCAAAGGACCTTGCCGACTAGCCGGGCAGTGATCGGTGCGAGCGTGAGCCCGAGGTGACCGTGGCCGAAAGCATTAGTGCACGAAGCTCTTGCGCCGCGACCACATGTCGGACCTTCTCTGAGGCGCGTAGCCGTTCCAATTGGGGCCGACCTGAGGCTTAGCCGATAAAGCCGCCGAGCTAGACAAGCGTTCAGCCATAGCCAGCGTTGACTTTTTCTCACGCGAATGATCCGAGGCCGCAGGCGCGCTACGCTCTCCGTCGCTTAGAAAGCGCTCGTAGCAGGTCAGCTTCGTCGGTGATGCCATCATCAAAAGCTTGGAGGATTTCCCTAGCCAAATATTCCCGCTGTTCGCGATCCTTCTTGGCCAGTCGTCGCGCGTCGCACGACCGGTTAAACACCCGCTGGAGCATGTCCAGATCAGCGGGCCCGTAGACGCCACTGCAACGCGACAATGACATGACCGCCGCCCTCGGCGAGGCATCTGCCATTATCTCACAAAACGGTCCCGTTGTGGAACGGATTCAGGCCTCAGCGATTAACCAAATGAGCGGTCGGTTCCTTCAGGAATGTAGCCGTCTCAGTGGCAACCTAAAAAGCCCGTCGCTTACGCTAATTAGCCGCGGCGGGCTTTTCATTAGCTACTACTAAAAAGGCGGATGCCTACCACCGAACGGTGGCGCATAATGCATCTCTGCCCCGCCGTGGGTTAGCACGGGGTAAGAGCCCGGCCTGTGCGCCAAAGGTCTCCTCGACCCCCCGGCAGGCCGGGCGCGCCATGTCTAGGCCGGCTCATCCGGCAGCCTTTGCCAGCAGCCGGGATAGATGCAGTTCGTGAAGCTCCTGCATGCTTTCGAGCAATTCGAGGAATTCGATCGCCTTGGCGGTGGGCAGTTCGAGCCGCTCCAGTTCGGCTATGCGCCCCCGCTGCTGGGCGATGTGTCGTCTGCCCAGTCTGACATGCCCGCGCACCATTTCAATGTCATCGGCAAGTGCCATTTGTCGCTCGGAAGAATCGGAGGACGAACCGCGCCGTCGAATCTACCGCTTTGGTGTCGCCAGTCCCGCCCCTTCAGACGCTGCTAAACAAACCCGACTTGTGCCCGGGAAAATCGGACTTCAGTCGCAAATTTCATTAGTTGCGAGTCCGCTCATATGGATGCAGGATCAATGTTCCCCACCTTCAAGCGGTGGGGTGGCCCGACCCGCGATATCCTGTGTCACCTAGGTTAAGCGGGCCGGGCCGCAGAGGTTCCTGCTGGGGTGCCCGATGCGTTCTCAGCCAAACAGTATCTCGAACCCGACGACATGGCGATGCTTGAAAGAGTGCTCCAGAAGCTATTACCCGCAAGTGCCGACGCCGCCGAAAGGGAATGGCTGGGTAGCCTGTTGATCGCAGCCTTCCAGAACGGGGTGACAGGACGAGGCGGCGCTGTTTGCCACGATGGATAGGAAAGCCTAACCGTAAGCTTGCGTCTTCCTGCGGGGGCGCGTCTCAATGGCGGCGCTTGAGGAATTTCGCTTCCCGGACCAGCGAATTCCAATCTGTGCCGATCAACTTGATCAGACCCCGCGCCTCATCTTCGGATAGGCTCGTCTCTTTTGCCAACCGCGCTGCCAAAAAGATGGATGTTTTTGTCCTTCTGCGACCCATCCGGCTTGCCGTCGCCGTCCTTCATTGCCCCTCTCCGTCTCATCCCGGCAACAAGAGCCCGCCCGCCTTGAGGGATGGCGAGCGGGCTCCGGGGTGGACCCTACGGCGTTGCCTCTTCGGTCAAAAAGCGCGCCGTGAGACCTAACTTGCCGACGGGTGGAATGTTCCTTTCCGCAGTCACTCGCGCGTAAAGGCGGGAAAAGATCCCACACATTTGTTATTTTTACCGGGCCAAATCAATGACATGTTGAGCCAGGGCCGATCGCAACGCAGTTTGCTGACTCTATGGCCCCTTGTCCTCCGACGACCGTCCGAACACCCTGATCCCCCGTCCCGCTCGGCGGTCGTCTTCTTCTTCTTCCAGGGTAGTACCCCGAGTTTCCTGCCAGGAGTGCTGGGCATTTGTTTTGGGTTTCAACCCGCCAAGCCGCCCCCACGGTGCTGCATCGCTTCGCTCACAAGGCGAAAACGCTGTCGGCCTCCTCATGTATCTCTTTGGGCGCGATGCCCTGACGCCCGGCAGAGGCAAGGAGTTCAACGACAAGATGCAATGGCCCCTGGGTCGTCGGTGCTCACGTTTGGCAGATGGTCTGCCATCCATCGGTCCAGAAATTTCAAAGCGCGCGCGCTCATGCGGGGGAAAAGCCGGCCGCGATCTTAGGTTGCTTACTTGTACGGCAGCATCACACGCAAGAGCCCGGTCGTGAGGGACGAGCGGGGCTCCGGGGTCTCGCGCAACCCAGCGGCGCGCCTCGGCATGAATCGCGCCGGCGAACCAAACCTGCCGATTGGTGGAATGTTCCCCGATGCGACCGAAGTCGGAGGAGCTGACGCTTTGGTCCCAACGCTAAATCCTCGCCATAGCAATGGATGGAGCCGGCGAGGAAATGCGTCACCTTCCTCGTCGGCAGCCGCTAGATCGATGCTCGCCATCCCGTTGGGGTGACGGGTATCGTCTTTTGACCGGTATCCTTCGGGTCGCCGCTTCGCCCAGGAACAAAGCTTCCTGGATCTCTGTTCAGATACGGGATGAATAGAGCAGAGGTCGCACATGAAGGTCTATCGGGTGGAAGAGATGGATGGGGACAGCGTTGTGACCAGTCGTACCATCAGTGCAAATACTCCATGGGTGGCAGCCGAAACGGCCACAGGCAGTGAGGTCACGAACGCACGCGGCGACGAACAGCGCTGGATCCGGGTCACGCATGAGGCGGACGGGGCTGTTAACAGGTACGCGTTCAAGTGACATGTGGAGTCTAACGGGCTGTTGACCCTGGCGAGCCGCTCCGATTGCAGTTTACCCATCAGTTGAAGCTGAGGCGACCCGGCCTGCGAGCGGGAATTCGGGGGACGATTAGAGCGGGACAGGCCGGCCTCTTACCCCGTGTTGCGAGCCGGGGCAGGTGGGCATTATGCGCCGCCTTTGCAGCGGCTGAAGTTAACATTTCCTAATGCAACGCATAGCTCCACAGGAGCTCAGACCGCCAAGCCCCCTTCTCGGTTCTGCATCGCCTCCAGGATCACTTCGAAGACTGTGCCGACCTCCTCGCTGATCTCGTCGGGGCTAATGCCTTCTCGCTCAGCAGCTTTCAGGGCCTCTTCGACGAGGTAAACGATGGCCATTGAATCGTCCGTGATCGCATTCGGCAGGTGATCCGCCATCCACCGGTCTAAGAAATTGATCCCGCGCGTGGTCATGGCGAGAGAAGCCGGAAGGCGGCTTTAGGTTCCTTCTTCGCTGATGCTCTGCACGGCACCATGCCGTAGCTTTGGCTGTTTCCTAGATGGCCACCCAGGCTGTTATGCTGCCCGGTTTCACCCATTCAACCGTCGGGTCGATGATGGCCGGGGGGCATCGGCGGGAGGCGCCACTCTGGTGTTCGGCACGAGCTGATGCAGGCGATCGCGGAGCTGCTTCCGAAGCGTGATGGGCGGTCCGCATACTTGCCGTCTCGGGCAACGATACCGCTCGGGCTTGCAGGCAGGCACACGGACTCAGCAATAATGGAGACAAGCTCAACCCCCGGAACGAAACCAAAGAAGCAATCGCGCGTTGGACGCGATTAAGCCATTTCGTCTCGGGTTTGGGGTGCGTGAGAGTGGTCAAGCCAACGTCGCGTAAGGCAATCCCTGGGTGGAGCGCTCCTCAAGCGAAGTCGCCTATGCGTGACCAAACCAATTCAGCGCTGCCCACTTTTCGGCCCGTCCAGCTCGCAACGCTCGTAGACACCGTCCCCGCCGGGGACCGCTGGATCCACGAAATGAAATACGATGGCTACCGCATTCTCGTTGGTGTCGGCAGTGGGGAAGCGCGTGCCTACACGCGCTCTGGTCTGGACTGGTCTCAGCGTTTTCCTTCGGTTCTTTCGGAAGCCCGCAAGCTCAAGGTCCGCTCCGCTCTGATCGACGGCGAGGCCGTCGTTGTCGATGCGAACGGAAGATCAAACTTCCAGGCGCTTCAGAACGCATTAAAGGGTGCGCCAGCCACTATCGATTTTTATGCCTTCGATCTCCTTGAGCTCGATGGCGAAGATCTCACGAGGCGCCCGCTCCTTGAACGCAAGGAGAAGCTCCAGGCAATTTTGCCCGCGAAGAACGCGATCCTTCGCTATTCCGATCACATCCTCGGTCGCGGAGAAGAGCTGCTCGAACGCTTTTGCGCAGCCGGTCTCGAGGGAGTTGTTTCGAAGCTCGCCGATTCGCACTATGTGGCAGCCCGCGGCGGAAGCTGGCTCAAGATCAAGTGCATCAAGCGGCAGGAATTCGTAATTGTCGGCTGGACGCCGTCCGATAAGGTCCGCGCGTTCCGGTCATTGATTCTGGGGGTGCATGACGGCGGCAAGCTGCGTTATGCCGGGAAAGTCGGCACCGGCTTCGATACAGCTGAACTCTTCCGTCTCATGAAGATCATGGCACCGCTCGAGCAGAAGGCCGCGACCGTCGAGGCGCCGCGAGCAGAAGTTCGCGGAGCACATTGGCTTTACCCCAAGCTGGTCGCCGAGATTGCCTTCACCGAGATGACCAAGGAAGGAACGCTGAGACATCCCAGCTACCTCGGTCTACGCGAAGACAAGAAGCCGGAGGCGGTCGTGCTGGAGACGGAACGTCGCACGGCCAAGCTGACCACGCCGGCGAACAACATTGCCATCAGCAACCGTGACCGCGTGATCTATCCGGAGTCCAATATCACCAAGGGCCAGCTCGCCGACCACTACGCGGCAGTCGCGGAGATCATGCTTCCTTGGATCGCCAGTCGTCCGATCAGCCTGGTTCGGTGTCCCCAGGGCCGGGCCAAGAAGTGCTTTTTCCAGAAGCATGATGCCGGGAGCTTTGGCGGCAAAGTCCACCACGTCGGCATCACGGAAAAAGATGGCCACGAAGAGCCATATCTGTATGTCGACGATGCCGATGGTCTGATGACCTGCGTCCAGATGGGAACGATCGAGCTGCACGGGTGGGGAGCTCGGATCGAGGATGTCGAAAAGGCCGACCGCCTCGTCTTCGACCTCGACCCCGATGAGGGTCTCGATTTCGAAGCGGTCCGCGCCGCTGCTTTCCAGTTTCGTGACATCTTAAAATCGCTGGGACTTACGACCTTCCCGATGCTTACAGGGGGCAAAGGGGTGCATGTGATCGCCCCGCTCACCCCTCAGGCCGAATGGCCGCAAGTGAAAGACTTCGCATTTCGTCTCGCTCAAGCGGTCGCTCAGAGCGATCCGGCCCACTTTACGGCCGCGCTGTCGAAGGCGCGCCGGAAGGGTCGCATCTTTGTGGACTATTTACGCAACCAGCGCGGGGCGACCGCGATCATGCCTTACAGCGCAAGGTCCCGACCGGGCGCTCCGGTCGCGGCACCGATCACCTGGGCGGAAATGAAGACGATTGATGCGCCCTCGCATTTCCACGTCGGCGATGCTGCTGAATTGAAGAAACGCGCAACCTACAAAGCTCTGGCGGGATGGGGTCGCGCCGACCAGTCCTTGCCGAATCTGTAGCCCCACTCCGCGAATAAGGCAGCAAGCATGGAGTTCTTCGCTGCCCTTGCCCGATTGGAACCTGCGGAGATTGGCCCCGTTAGCCTCGACAATGGCAAAACCCGATTCAAGGACCGTCGCCAGTCTCCTCAGGGAATACGCACATCGCTCGTCGCTGCGCGGAGACAATCCCTATCGCACCAAGGCTTACTTGCGCGCGGCCGATAGTCTGGCTGCGTTGTCGCAGCCGCTTGACCGGATCATCGCCGCCGGCGCCCTCACCAGAATCCCGGGGATCGGTGACGCGATCGCAGACATTATCAGCAAGCTCTATGAATCGGGCACGCACCCACGCCTTGAGAAGCTGCGCGAGGAGGTGCCGGCGGGTGTAATGGAGCTGTTTGCCGTACCGGGCCTTCGGCCCGACAAGATACTGAAGCTTCATCAGGCGCTCGGCGTGAACTCGTTGGCCGAGCTCGAAGCGGCAGCAAGGGCAGATCGCATCCGGCCAGTCAAAGGCCTCGGTGCTTCGTTTCAAGCAAAAATCCTGCAGAACCTGGCTATCGCTCGAGGCGGCGAAACACAGCTTCACCTGCACAAGGCCGCCGCTCTTCTTGAGCACGCGATCATTTCCGTGAAGCAAGAGCATCCCGAGTTTTCGCGCGTGGAAATCGCCGGTGATTTCCGACGTGGTTGCGAACTTGTTGCCGACCTCGCGCTGGTCGCGCAGGGGAAGAAGCGGACCGAAATAGAGCAGTCCACCCTCAGGCTTGTCGTAACGGACAAGAAGCACTTTGGCGCGAGCTTCGTCGAAGCCACCGGTTCGGCAGCCCATCTTGAGCAGTTGAAGATGTACGCTGCCGAGAGAGGGTTCGCCCTCAAACCCGATGGGCTCTACCGCGCCAGAAAGCTGATCGCATCAGTGACAGAGGAGGAAATCTACGACGCGCTGGGCCTGCAGTTCATCGAACCCGAACTGCGCGAAGGCAGGAACGAGATTGAGCGGGCAGCGAGGCGGCAACTCCCTACCCTTGTCCGGGATGAAGATCTCAATGGCATCCTGCATTCTCACACGACCGCATCCGATGGCACCGAGACGCTTGAGGCAATGGCTGAAGCGACCCGTGAGCGCGGGTTCGAGTACTATGGTGTCGCCGACCATTCGCAGTCTGCGCACTACGCGGGCGGCCTCACATTGCAGGAGATTGCTGAGCAGCACCGCGAAGCGGATCGGCTGAACAAGAGGTATGGTGGAAACTTCCGTATCCTCAAGGGCGTCGAGGCAGACATCCTGGCCGACGGCTCGCTTGACTATCCGGGCCACGTTTTGGAGCAGTTCGATTTCGTCGTCGCGAGCGTGCACAGCCGCTTCAAGTTGCCGAAGAAAGAGCAGACGGACCGTATCATTGAGGCAATCGCGAACCCCTTCACGACAATCATCGGACACATGACCGGTCGCCAGTTGTTGCGGCGCCCCGGCTATGATCTCGACATCGACAAGGTCCTCAGAACGTGCGCGAGATATGGTGTCGCTGTCGAAATCAACGCGCATCCTTGGCGGCTCGATCTCGACTGGCGGTGGCATCAGAAGGCACTCGACTACGGCTG